>NZ_BCBP01000024.1:0-135439 GCF_001753955.1 Pseudomonas sp. NBRC 111139 | reverse complement strand
GGGGCTGCAACGCAGCCCCAGTTGCTTTAGTCAGCCAGGCGCCAGGTCGTCGTGCCCTTGCTGTCTTCCAGCACTACACCCATGGCGGTCAGCTGATCGCGAATGCGGTCCGACTCGGCCCAGTTCTTGTCCGCACGCGCCTGCAGGCGCGCCTGGATCAGGCCCTCGACTTCAGCCGCATCGACCTTGCCTTCGGCACCGGCACGCAGGAAGTCATCGGCCTCCAGCTGCAGCACACCCAGCACATCACCCAGCTCGCGCAGTCGACCGGCCAGGCCAGCAGCAGCCTCCACGTCGCTGTCGCGCAGGCGGTTGATCTCGCGCACCAGGTCGAACAGAACGGCACAGGCTTCGGGGGTGCCGAAGTCGTCGTTCATCGCCACGCTGAAGCGCTCGACAAACGCTTCGCCACCCTTGGCCGCCACCCGTGGCAGGCCGCGCAGGGCGTGGTAGAAGCGCTCCAGCGCGCCCTTGGCGTCACGCAGGCTGTCTTCCGAGTAGTTGATCGCGCTGCGGTAGTGGCTGGCCACCAGCAGGTAGCGCACCACCTCCGGGTGGTACTTCTCGAGCACGTCGCGGATGGTGAAGAAGTTGTTCAACGACTTGGACATCTTCTCGCCGTTGATACGGATCATGCCGCAATGCATCCAGGCGTTGGCGTACTGCTTGCCGGTGGCCGCCTCGCTCTGGGCAATCTCGTTCTCGTGGTGCGGGAACTCCAGGTCGCTGCCGCCGCCGTGAATGTCGAAGCTCTCGCCCAGGCAGCAGGTGGACATGACCGAGCACTCGATGTGCCAGCCCGGGCGACCCGGGCCCCATGGCGATTCCCAGCTTGGCTCGCCCGGCTTGACGCCCTTCCACAGGACGAAGTCGAGCGGGTCCTGCTTGGCTTCGTCGACCTCGATGCGTGCACCGATACGCAGGTCTTCGATCTTCTTGCGCGACAGCTTGCCGTAGCCGACGAACTTGCCGACCCGGTAATACACGTCACCATTGCCTGGCGCGTAGGCGTACCCTTTGTCGATCAGGGTCTGGATCATCGCGTGCATGCCAGCGATATGGTCGGTGGCACGCGGCTCCTGGTCCGGCGGCAGAATGTTCAGGCGGCGCTCGTCTTCGTGCATCGCGTCGATCATGCGGGCGGTCAGGGCGTCGAAACTTTCGCCGTTCTCGTTGGCCCGGTTGATGATCTTGTCATCGATGTCAGTGATGTTGCGCACGTAGGTCAGCTCATAGCCACTCTTGCGCAGCCAGCGGGTGACCAGGTCGAAGGCCACCATGCTGCGGCCATGGCCCAGGTGGCAGTAGTCGTACACGGTCATGCCGCACACGTACATGCGCACCTTGTTGCCATCCAGCGGCTTGAAGACTTCCTTGGTTTTACTCAGGGTGTTGTAGATGGTAAGCACGGCGGTTCCTCAGCTGCCCCAGGAGTCACGCAGGGTGACAGTGCGGTTGAACACCGGGCGACCCGGCTGGCTGTCTTTCAGGTCGGCGCAGAAGTAGCCTTCACGCTCGAACTGGAAGCGGTCCTCGGGCTGCGCCTGGGCCAGCGACGGCTCGGCACGGCAACCGCTGAGTACTTGCAGCGAAGCCGGGTTGATGTTGTCCAGGAAGCTGCCGCCCTCCTCGGTCTTTTCCGGGTTCGGCGAGCGGAACAGGCGGTCGTACAGGCGCACTTCGCATTCGACGCTGCCCTCGGCCGGCACCCAGTGGATCACGCCCTTGACCTTGCGGCCTTCAGGGTTTTTGCCCAGGGTGTCGGGGTCGTACGAGCAACGCAGTTCGACGATATTGCCGTCGGCGTCCTTGATGGCTTCGTCAGCACGAATCACGTAGCTGCCGCGCAGGCGCACTTCACCGGCCGGCTCCAGGCGCTTGTAGCCCTTCGGCGGTTCTTCCATGAAGTCGTCGCGGTCGATGTACAGCTCGCGGGAGAACGGCAGCACACGCACGCCCATGTCTTCCTTCGGGTGACGTGGCAGCTCAAGCTGCTCGACCTGGCCTTCAGGGTAGTTGGTGATGACCACTTTCAGCGGGCGCAGCACACACATCGCGCGTGGCGCGGTGCGGTCCAGGTCGTCACGGATGCTGAACTCGAGCATCGACATGTCGACCACACCGTCGGAACGGTTGGTGCCGATCATTTCGCAGAAGTTGCGGATCGAAGCCGGCGTGTAGCCACGGCGACGGAAGCCGGACAAGGTCGACATGCGTGGGTCGTCCCAGGCATCGACGTGCTTCTCGTCCACAAGCTGCTTGAGCTTGCGCTTGGAGGTAATGGTGTAGTTCAGGTTCAGGCGGCTGAACTCGTACTGGCGCGGGTGTGCCGGCACCGGCAGGTTGTCGAGGAACCAGTCGTACAGCGGACGATGCCCTTCGAACTCCAGGGTGCAGATCGAGTGGGTAATGCCCTCGATGGCGTCCGACTGGCCGTGGGTGAAGTCGTAGTTGGGGTAGATGCACCACTTGTCGCCGGTCTGGTGGTGGTGGGCATGGCGAATGCGGTACAGGATAGGGTCGCGCAGGTTCATGTTTGGCGAGGCCATGTCGATCTTGGCCCGCAGCACACGCTCGCCGTCCTGGAATTCGCCAGCCTTCATGCGGGCGAACAGGTCGAGGTTTTCTTCCACGCTACGCTCGCGGAACGGGCTGTTCTTGCCCGGTTCCTTGAGGTTGCCGCGGTATTCCTTGGCTTGCTCAGGGGTGAGGTCGCAGACGTAGGCCTTGCCGCGCTTGATCAGCTCGACCGCCCAGTCGTGCAACTGGTCGAAATAGTCGGAGGCATAGCGCACGTCGCCGGCCCAGTCGAAGCCCAGCCACTTCACATCGCTCTGGATGGCGTCGATGTACTCCTGGTCTTCCTTGGCCGGGTTGGTATCGTCGAAGCGCAGGTGGCAGACGCCGCCGAATTCCTTGGCCAGGCCGAAGTTGACGCAGATCGACTTGGCGTGGCCAATGTGCAGATAACCATTGGGCTCCGGCGGGAAACGGGTGACGATACTGCTGTGCTTGCCCGAGTCCAGGTCGGCCTGGATGATCGGCCGCAGGAAGTTCGCAGGGACAGCGGGGGCGCCTTTGGCAGCGGCGTTGGGCGCGTTGTCGGCAGTGGGCTTGCTCATAGGATCCTTGAATGCGTGTGTCCAGCCTGGGTAGGCCGATTGAATCAAAGGGCCTATCATAGCCGAAGCAGTCAAGCTGCTGACAGCCGCGCCCGGACAAACTGATGTGATTTATCACGGCTTTTTGCCGCAGCCTGGCAAAATGGCCAGTGCGCGCCATGTGTCGTGATCGCCTGAACATACGTCAGGTGATAACCGGCGCCCTGCGCACCCTAATTTCTGATTGCCTTGAAAGAGCGAGTTTCAGCATGTCCAAAGTCAAACTGACCACCAACCACGGCGACATCGTCCTGCAACTGGACGCCGAGAAAGCGCCACTGACTACCGAAAACTTCGTTCAGTACGTCAAGGACGGCCACTACAATGGCACCGTATTCCACCGTGTGATCAAAGGCTTCATGATCCAGGGCGGCGGCTTCGAGGCCAGCATGAGCCAGAAGAAAACCCGCGCCAGCATCCAGAACGAAGCCGACAACGGCCTGAAGAACAAGAAGTACAGCATTGCCATGGCCCGTACCATGGAGCCGCACTCCGCCTCGGCGCAGTTCTTCATCAACGCCTCCGACAACGACTTCCTCAACCACAGCGGCAAGAACGTGCAAGGCTGGGGTTATGCCGTATTCGGCGAAGTGATCGAAGGCCGTGAAGTGGTCGACGCCATCGAAAAAGTGGCCACCGGTTCCAAAGCTGGCCACCAGGACGTACCGAAGGACGACGTGATCATCGAGAAAGCCGAGATCATTGAGTGATTCTGCTGATCTCTGATCTGCACCTGCAAGAAGAACGCCCGGATATTTCCCGGGCGTTTCTTGATCTGCTCGATGGCCGCGCCCGCCACGCCAAGGCCCTGTACATCCTTGGTGACTTCTTCGAAGCGTGGATTGGCGACGATGCCATGACGCCCTTCCAGCAGTCGATCTGCCAGGCCATGCGCCGGCTGAGCGACAGTGGCACGACCATCTACCTGATGCATGGCAACCGTGACTTCCTGATTGGCCAGGCCTTCTGCGATGCCGCTGGTTGCACCTTGTTGCACGACCCCAGCGTGATCGAGCTGGGCGGTGAACAGGTGCTGCTGATGCATGGCGACACCCTGTGCACCCGCGACCTGGGCTACATGAAGATGCGCCGCCTGCTGCGCAATCCGCTGAGCTTGTGGATCCTGCGCCACCTGCCGCTGTCGGCCCGCTACAGGCTGGCGCGCAAGCTGCGCAATGAAAGCCGTACACAAACGCGGATGAAGTCCACTGAGATTGTCGACGTCACGCCGGAAGAAGTACCCAAGGTGATGGCGGCGCATGGCGTGCGCACCCTGGTGCATGGCCATACCCATCGGCCAGCGATTCACAAGCTGGTGGTCGACGGCCAACCGGCACGGCGTATCGTGCTGGGCGACTGGGATCGCCGCGGTTGGGCCTTGCAGGTTGACGAGCAGGGCTTTCAGTTGGCGCCGTTCGAGTTTTCCTGACATTACAGGGTCTCGCGGGCAAGCCCGCAGGCCCCTGTAGGAGCGGGTTTACCCGCGAATGGGCCGGCGCAGGCTGACGCCTCAGGGCTGGCTGACTACCGCCCCCTTGTCCCGCTCACTGATCACCACTTCCCGGTACTCAGGGTCTGCCTTGATCTGCGCCTCGGTAAACGGAATCACCGCCAGTTGCTTGGCCGCAAATGCCTTGGTCTGGTCACTGGCATGCGCCGAAGCCTTCTCACTCGACTGGGAAAACGCAAGCAGGCCACGGGCGTCTGGCCCCTTGTCGGTAAAGCTGACCAGTTGCAGGTAGCTGGTGCCACTCACCACCAGCCGCTTGCCCTGCCCGTGCGGCACGCTGTAGATCGCGTTGTACACCCCTAGCGCCTGCGGGCCGCCTGGTACCGGCGTACCATCAAGGGCCTGTTGCACCTGCCCCCAGCGCGCTTCCCCGGCCACGCCACTTTCACTGACCTGCTTGAGCGACGCCAGTGCTGCCTGATGTACCAACCTGCTCACCGCCGCCTGCTCGACAGCCAGGCCGCGCGGGGTGTGCTGCGGGTCGGCCGGGTTGAATGCCACTCGCCAACTTTCCGGGTGCTCGGCCAGCGCATTGAACAGGTTCTGGAAGTGCACCAGGCCCATACCACTGTCGAGGTCGGCCTTGCCGTTCCAGGCGGTCAGGCTGCTGCACACGGCCTGCACATCTGCGCTGGCACCCTTGCACCATTGCAGCAGGTCTGGCAACACCAGGCTGGCCAGGTACACCTCGTCATCGGTGACCATGCGCTGCAGTTCATCTACACCTAACCGGGCTTTGCCCTGCAGGCGCTGCAAGGCAAAGCGGCCACGCATGCCCAGCGGCTGATCATTACGGCTGACCAGTGGAGAGTAGCCGGTCAGCGGCTGCGCCGGGTTGGCCATCCAGGCCGGGTCGTTGGAGTTCTGAACGAAGTCTTCACGCTCCAGGCTTGGCAGCAGCCGCGCCGGGAAGATGCCCGGTTGCGCCGCCTGCGCGTCAATCTTCCACTGGCAGGCGCTCCGCGAGCCATCCAGCACCACCAGGCGCCCTTGTGCCTGCGGGTTGCTGCAGGTATCCAACAGTTGCTGGTCAACATAGGGCACTACCGACTGGTTCAGGTACAAGGCCCGCCCTCCCTCGTCCACGGCCAGCGTGTTGACCCAAGGGATACCTTGCAACTGCTCGACCGATCCCTTCAATGCCGCCAGGCTGTCGGCTCGGTTGATCTGGTACCACTGCTGCAACACCCGCGAGTTCTCAAGGTTGGCGTCTCGCACGCTGTAGGCCGCCTGCGCATCCCAGTCCAGGCGGCCTGGCCATTGCACCACCGGGCCGAACTGCGAACTGTAGACCGGCCGCTCAACCTGGCTCAGGCTGCCATCCGTGCCTTTGACCGCGACACGGATGGTTTGCCGGGCCATCGGCAGCGACTTGCCATCGAGCACATAGCGGGTCGGGTCTTTGGGGTCGAGTTGCAGGCGGTAGAGCGTGAAGTGCTTGGAGGTGTCGACGGTGTGCGTCCACGCCAGGTGCTGGTTGAAACCGATGTTGACCACCGGCAGGCCCGGTAGCGCCGCGCCCATCACATCGAGCTGACCGGGAATGGTCAGTTGCATCTGGTAGAAGCGCATGCCGCCCATCCACGGGAAGTGCGGGTTGGCCAGCAACAGGCCGCGGCCATTGGCTGAGCGCTGCGCGCCTACTGCCACCGCATTGCTGCCGCGCTCCGCGGCGAACCGCTCCTGCCGGGCCAACGCGCTGGCAAAGCCCGCGGATGATTGCTGACGGGCCAGCGTTGGCGGTTGCGCCCCTGCCAACGCCTCAACGAACTGCCCGACACCGCCCTCGGCCAGTAAACGGCGGGTCAGTTTGACCAGATCCTGGCTGCTGATGGGCCGCACCCACTCACCATCGCCACACTCGGCGGGCAGCCCTTGACGACGGCGTTCGACCAACGCCCGGTTGTAGCCGCTGGCATAACCCGCCAGCAAAGCCTGCACCGACGCGGGTTGCGCCTGCAGGAAGGCATCGACCGCCGCTGGGCTATTGAGCCAGGTGAAGAACAGGTCGCTGGTCAGGTTGTCACGCTGCTCCAGGGTCTTGCCCTTGGCGCCGAAATAGCGTGAGCGCTCACCGCTCACGGTCAGCACTTCATTGGCGAGCAGGCATAGGTTGTCCTGGGCGTAGGCATAGCCGACGCCATAGCCCAGGCCACGCTCATCCTTGGCCACGATATGCGGTACGCCGTATCGGGTATAGCGGATCTGGGCACTGGCGTCGGCTGGCGCGGGCTGCGCCTGCACACCGACGCTGAAGGCCACCAGGGCAGCGGCCAGGCCGGCGCAAGTCATGGGACGGCAAAGTGGAAACACGGGCACTCCTCGGGTTCGGGGGTCATCCCGATCAGACGAATGGCCAGATGAATATTTTACGTATTACAAGGCGATGGAACGTCTTGATGAGAAACAGGCATTTTTTTCACGAATGGGTTGCAGTTTTTGCGTGCTCATTCGTCCTAGTAAGTGAGCCACCCACATTTCGGGTTCGTCCACGAAAAGGAGCATTCGCATGTACAACCCGCAAACCTCGATCCAGGCCGGGCGCGCGCCAGGCAAAGCGTCCAAGGAACAGGACGTATTTGCTGAAGAACGAATCGGCAACGAACAGATCCGCGAGCTGTTGCGCACCTTCGGCCTGCGCACCAGCCTGATCCGCCTCAAGGTTATCGATGCCTTGCACGCCGCCGACCGCAATGGCCGCAGTATTGGCGTACGCGGGGTGCACGCACAACTGGAACAGCTGGATATTCCGCTGTCGTTCCTCAGTGTGCGTGAAGTGCTCAAGCGCCTGTGTACCGAAGGCGTCATACAACTGGGTAGCGACAAGTGCTACAGGCTCAACCCCCAGGCGCGCGCCGTACTGGAGCAAACACCCTCGCGCTGAGCGCATGGCCGGCCATACCTGGCCGGCCCGCGCAGATCAGGGCTTGACCTTGCGCCGCAGAATGCCGTTGATCACCACGACCACCACGGCAATGGCGATGGCCAGCATCTGGAAGGTCTGCTCACTGATCGTGCCCTGCTTCTGCAGGTGGGACAGGCCCAGCATCAGGCCCAGTACCACCAGGATGATCAGAAGTGAATATTTGAGGCGCTGCACGTGTGTCATCGAATGTTCCTTGCAACATCAGGGGCAAATGGCTCGCAACGAGCCGCGGCAATGATACAACGGTCACCGCCCCCGGCGCTGGATTTCCTGCTGGGTGGGGTGACGTCAGCCTGAAAGCATGGGGCTTCCTAGCACCCACGCCGGAGGCACCATGTACAAACCCCTGTTGTTCGCATCGCTGTTACTGACCCCGCTCTCGCTTCATGCACTGGACACCCAGCAGACGCCGGCCGAACACCTGCTCGAACTGGGCCGCGAGTTGGCCACCCATGCCGGTGCCAGCCAATGGCAACAACTGTGGCAACGCGTACGCCAGGCCGGTTACCTGCAGACCGAAACTGCACCGGTACATTTCAGCGTGCCCACAGCCCGCTTGCCCGACCTGGCCCGACAAACGCTGGCGCAGGCCGACCAGGCACAGCCTCTGAATCAGACCCAGGTACTGTACCGCCGCCACTTTGCCGACCAGGTCATCGGCCAGCGCAACGGTCAGCCGTTGCACGCGCTGTGCCTGCTGGTCGATTGGCGCACGTTGCCGCCGGGCATGCGCGCCACCCCTCAAGCCTATCTGGGTAGCGCCAGCTTGCTGAGCAGCTACCCGTGCGATTGAGGGGTGCCGCACCCGCTCCGCATCATCGCGAGCGACCCGACAGGAAACCAGGAAGCACAGCCAGATGTCGACGCCATTTCCTACAGCGCCAGATATCACTGCCTGCAAATCCTGTTCACCGAAGCTACAACCCCCAACCCATATGCCGCCTAGCGACGCGCCTCGGCTGTCGCACAGAATTTGCTCACACCTTCGACACAACGCCGCGGGTGATCGGGTCGCACATCCCATCCACCCCGAAGGAGCGCCATATGCAAATGCCAGATTTGAGCCAGATCGATATCAGCCAACTGCCCCACTCGCTGCAGGCCCTGATCGACTGTATCGGCATCGAAAACGCCTACCAACTGACCTGCGCCTACGGCGGCAGGCCCAAGTACATCCCCAAGCACCGCGAGCGCACCAAGCTCGCTGACGTGCTGCCGGCCGAAGCGCTTGACGCACTGATCAAGCGCTTTGCCGGGGTCGCCCTGGAGATCCCCAAGGCTGACCACTTTCTGCGTCAGCTGCGCAACCAGCAGATCCAGAAGGAAAGCGCCAACGGTTTGTCCCGCAGCCTGCTGGCCAACAAGTACGGCCTGAGCCTGCGACAGATCGGCAACATCCGGCGCCAGGAGCTTTGCACGCGCTGACGCCCGAACACCTTGGCTGCTATTCGCGGCGGCCTTAACCCACTAGATAGAGCGAGCTTCCCGATATGTCGTTAGATAACAGCCTTATAGGCTCCGTGATCAATGCCCTGCCGATGGACCGCATGATCGCCGGTCCCTTGCAGGCCATGGTCCAGGCGCAGGTCACCGCCAGCAAATCCTACGCCGACTTCCTGATGCAGGTATGCGTCCAGGATGGCAAGGCAGTAGCCATCCAGTTCGACTACGACGAAACCATCGTCGACGAACAGGGCGAATACAAAGGGGTGGTCAGCAAGACCATGAAAGTGCCGCTGATGGCGGCCATTACCCACCCGAACATTTCCATCGAAGAGGGTAATGTAGAGTTCGAGCTGGTTATCAACCAGATGTCGGAAGATGTTTCCAACAAGGACATGAGTGCAGAAGCTACCGGCTCACTGGGATGGGGGCCGTTCAGGCTTAACGTGAAAGGCAGCGTGAGCCACAAATCCACGCAAACCCGTAAAACAGACACCCGTGCCCGCTATGCCTTCAACACGACCCTGAAGCGTCAGGAACCGCCCGAAGCGATGATGAGGGTAATCGAGTTCCTCACTGACGCCGCAACCAAGCCAACCATTGTCCGAACCGCCGCACTGGAAAGCCCGGACGAAATATCCCAGGCGGACACCTTGAAACGGGCCGCGCCTGCAAACCTACCGACCCCGTAAAACGCTAGCGCTTGACCCATAGCCCCTCCTGCCGGTAGCGGGAGGGGCACACCCTGGCCTGAGGAGTCGAATCGTTGCAAAAGCCCCCCGCCCCCATGACCTCCATTGACCTGCGTGAAATTACCCGCGGCCTGCAAGAAGCCGCCAGTGCCACCAACAGCCTGATTGCCCAGCAGTACATCAACCTGTTCGACCAGTTTTTCGAGTGCGACACCCAAGCGCTGGGCGCCCCCATGAAAGCCAAGATGGTCGAGGTGGCCATGGATGGGCAGCACATCATGCGCGTCCCCCTGTTTGCGCTGGTGTCACCGAAAGGCCTGGCCCTTGAGCGCATGCAGGTCGACCTGTCGGTAAGGGTCAAAGGCACCGAGGCGCAGCAGGCACTGCTGACCGCAAGCGAGAGCAAGGCCGCGAGCTTCAAGGTCACCATTGGTGGCCAAGGCCGCCAGGGCGAAAACCGCGACCCCGACGAAGTGCAGATCCGCATGCAGTTCCAGGCGAGCGAACCGCCAGAGGCCCTGAACCGGTTGATCGAGGAATACACCAACCTGATCGTCCCGGTACGCGCCACCACTCCACCGCCCTCACCCGACACCAACGAGTTCATCGAGGCGGCCACCGTCCGTTGATGGCCGCCACGCTGCGGGCCTAGAAGTCGCGCTTGTAGAAGATGTCCAGAGAGCTTGCCAGCCCACTGGCGGCCTCGAGGTAAACCTTCTTGCTCAGCTTGTAACGCAACGCGATCGTGTTGGCCGGTTCGAACACGCCCACCCCGTAACGAAGGCTGAGTTTCTCGGTAAGGTTACCGCTGGCGACCACGCTGGTGCTGTTGCCAGAACCTTCGGTATCCAGCTGAAAGTCGTCGATCCCCAGGCTCGACGCCAGGCTGCCGGTTATGCCGGCGCTCCCGGCAAGGCCCAGGCCCAGGGCCGCCTCGGCGAGCATGTTGTTATCTTCGCCGGTATTGCCCAATGGCCGCCCCAATACCAGGTACGAAAGCGCCTGCTCCTGGCTCATGGCCGGCTCCGAGAACACTTTGGTCGTCGGCTGCTCGGCGCTGCCGCTCAGGCGGATGCCGGCTATCACATCGTCAACCTTGCGGATCGCTTCGATGTCCAGGTATGGCTGGTCAATCGGGCCGGCGAACAGCAGACGCGCCCGGCGTATGGTGAGGCGCTGGCCGTAGGCACGGTAGCGGCCGTCTGCCAGGCTCAGTTCGCCACGGGTATCGAGGTTATCGCCGATGTGCACATGACCCAGCAGGTTGGCAGTCAGCCCGAAGCCGCTGAACGACAGCTTGTCGCGGCCGACTTCGACATCGATGTCCATGGCCATTGCCATGGGTGGTTTGCCTTCCTCGGTCTGGTGACCGACGATTACCGTGTCATCCGACACCTTGACCGTGGACGGCGGCAGCTCTCGTACTGTGATCTTGCCCTTGGGCACCTGCACCTTGCCGGTCACCGCCAGCTTGTCATCGATCAGGCGCAAGGTCAGGTCCGGGGCAACTTCCAGTGTGGCGTAGGGCTCGACCGCGACCGGCAGTTGCTGGCCTTGCAGACGCACGTCCATGCCCAGTGCCTGCCCCCAGGTGAGGTTGCCGCTCAACTGGCCACGTCCCGCCTCGCCACTGCGCCAGTTACCGTTGAGCTGCACTTGCTCGCCGGCAATCAGCGCCTGCAATGACAGGTCCTGAAGGCTGGCCGGCAGCTCGGCGCCACTGACTTCGCCACCGCTGAGCATCAGGTTGCCGTTGACCTGAGGTGCAAGCAAGGTGCCTGAAAGCCGACCACTGCCATTGAGCTGCCCGGCCAGGCGTTCGACCATGGGCACGAATGGGCGGGCCACCGACAGGTCCAGCCCGGCCAGTCGGAAATCACCCGACAACGGTTTGTTCTTGCCCAGCGGATCGAGCCGGGCGTTGACGTTCAGCTCACCCAGGCGCTCACCGCGAAACGCCAGGCGCGTATCGATGCGCCGCGGTGCCAGCGTGCTGTCCAGGCGCAGGGCCTGGTAAGGGAAATCGACCCAACGGCCTTTGTCGCGCACGCGCAAGGTGCCGCCACTGGCATCGACAACGACAGTGCCCTTGGGGCCGCTGGCCGGGATGTCCAGGGTGATATCGGCATTGAGCAGGCCTTGCCAGGCAAAGTCCTTCGGCAGCCACTGGGCCAGGCTGCCCAGCGGGAACTGCTTGAGGTGGTAGCGCAGGCGCGGTTCGGGGGCCAGCCGCTGGTCGTCGCCACACAGGCTTGCCTGGCCGGAGCGCCAGCAGTGGGCCCCGAAGTCAAGCTGGCCGCTGGCCAGCCGCTGCAGGCGTGCGGGCGCCTGCAACTGCCAGTCCTGGCCACCGGCCTGGATGCGGCCAGTGGCCAGGCGTCCGCGCCAGTCACCTTTGTTCAACTTGCCATCCAGGCCAAGGTCGAGCTTGAGCTGCGGGCCATCCAGCGCGAGGGTCAAGGCCTGTTGGCGTATGTCGCCTTTGCCGTTGGCCTGCAACGTGCCCAAGGCGGTATCACCCAGGTGGATACCGGTTGCCTTGAGCCCGACTACACCGCGTTGGGCGTTGTCCAGGCGGGCATCCAGGTCCAACTGCTGCAGGCGGTTTTCGCCCTGGGCCAAGCGCTGGCCCTGCAGGGTGAGCGTACCTTGCGGGGCCTGCAAGGTGCCGGCGACATCCAGCCGGCCCTTGACCCCGCCTTGCAGCCTTGGCCACAACTGGCCCAGGCGCGGCAAGTCAAGGTCGACTTGCCCCGCCAGGCGCTGTTGCACGCTGCCACTGCCGTTGATGCGGTTGTCACCCAGCTGGATAGCCAGTGCGCCCAGGGTCCAGCTTTGCCCTGCCCCTTGGGCCTCGGCCTTGAGCATGGCTGGCTGGCCACGCAGGCGGCCTTTGAGGTCAAGCTGGGCATCGAGGGTAAGTGCATCGCCTTTCAGTTCGCCTTTGCTGCGCAGTGGCCCCGCCAGGGTACCGGGCAGCTCGGCCAGCCAATAGGCCGGGTCGAGCGCGGAGAGCTGCAGGTCGACATCCCAGGCCAGGGTGTCGGCAAAACGGACGGCGACACTGCCGGCTGCCTTGCCCTGGCCGGCGGTCAGCGCCAACTGCGGCAGTTTCACCTGGGTGAGGTCACCTTCGAACGGGCTGGCCAGGCTAAACGCTCCTGCCGGGCCGTCCAGGTCCCCCGTGAAAGTCCCCTGGTAATTGCCATCACGATAATGCACCTGGGTATTGAAGCGCTTGAGGGTGACCTCGGGCGGTGTCTCCAGAGGGTACAGACGCAACCACGGGAAGTCCTGCCAGTCCAGCTGCGCATCGGCGCTCAGGCCTTGCTGCCAGTCAGCCGTGGCTTGCAGCTTGACCCGTTGGCTGTCGCTGGCGGTCAGGTCCAGGGCATCGAGCCTGGCGCCTTTACTGTCAACCAGGCCGGACAGAAGCAAGGCGATCGGTGACTGCTCGGCCGGCAGGCTGGCCCTGCCAGACAGTTGATAGCCATCGAGCAGATCGCCCTTGGCATCGAGCTCGAGCGCGTTCAATTGCAGGGTGTCAGGCAACGCACCAGCCGGCTTAAACGCCTCGGAGCGGATGTGCAAGGTCGCCGGCAGGTGCTCGGCCAATGCCTGCAACTGCCCGCTCAATGTGGCATCGAGGTAACCACTGCTGGTGCCGGCGAGCTCCAGCGTCTTCTGCAATTGGCCTTTGGCCGTCAATGCCAGTTGCCAGGGTTTTTCGTCTACCGCAGGCAACTGTAATTGCGCCTGTAGTGTTACCGGCCAGTCGCCTTCGGGTTGCAGGTCACCCTGCAGGCTCAGTTGCAGGTCGTCGCGCAGCAGCCGCAGGCTGTCGATGCGTATCCCGCTGTTGGTCCAGTGCGCAGCCAATTGCAAATCGCCAAGCAGGTCGCTGCCATCCAGGCGCAGCTGCCCGACCTTGACCTCACCCAGTTCGATGGCCAGCGGCAAGCGCAGGGTCGGCAATTGCAGCGGGGCGCTCTCGGTCGGTTCGGTGCTTGGCGCAAAGGCCATGTCAATGCGGTCTGCCTGCAACCGGTCAATGCACAAGGTAGCGCGCAGCAAGCAAGCAGGCGACCAGGCCAGCGACGGCGCCTGCATCTCTACCGTGCTGCCGCCGTCGGCCCAGGTCAGCCGGCTGGCCTGCCAACTGCCCGCCAGGCGACCCTGGAAGTCGGCCACTTCAAGCCCCGGCACCTTGCCCAGTGCCCAGCGGCTGCCGGCCTGGGTACCCAGCAGCAAGCCGAGCACCAGGCCCATGCTCGCGACGCCCCCCAGCAGGCCCAGTGAAGTAAATTTGATTACGCGTTTCACAGCTCGGGCCCCATGGAAAAGTGCAGGCGAATGCCCCCTTCGTCATCCAGCGCCTTGGCCAGGTCCAGGCGCAGCGGCCCGACCGGCGATACCCAGCGCACACCAAAGCCGACACCGGTCTTGAGGCTGGGCAGCTCCAGGTCATTGAACGAGTTGCCTTGGTCGACGAACGTCGCGACCCGCCATTTTTCGGTCAGCGAATACTGGTACTCGACACTGCCTGCCACCAGGTAGCGCCCGCCAATACGGTCACCGTCGCTGTTCTTCGGCGACAGGGTCTGGTAGTCGTAACCGCGCACACTCTGGTCGCCACCTGCGAAGAAACGCAGCGACGGCGGAATGTTGTTCTTGAAGCCATTGGTCGCACTACCACCAAACTGTACACGCCCGAGAAAGCGATGGTTGTGGCCGAGCGTGGTCAGGCCTTTGAGCAATACGTTGCCATGCAGCAGGTTGGTGTCGGAAACCAGCCCTTCCTTGGCACCTTGAACATCGAACTGCAGGCGATAGCCATTGTGCGGATCGATGCGGTTGTCACTGCGCAGGAAGGAATAGCTGATGCCAGGCATCAACAGGTTACTCAATCCGGAGTCATCACCCAGGCGATATTCTTCGCGTTGGTACTTGAGCGAAATCACCCGCTGCCAGCCACTGGGCAGCTTGCTGTGCCACTCGGGGCCGACCGTCAACAGCTTGCTGAGCGTGTCGGTGCCGGCAAGCTCCTCGTTCTGGTAGCCACCGGCAAAGCGCAGCTTGTCGGTCAGCGGCGGATCGAGCGGAATGTCGTACCACAGGCCGACGTTCTGGCGCGGTGCCGACAGTTCGGTTTCCCAGCCATAGCTGTGACCTTGCGGGTTGACCCAGTGGCGGGTCCAGTTGGCCTTGCCGCGTGGCCCGACGTCGGTCGAGAAGCCCAGGCCAAGACCCATGGTGCGTGGTTTACGGGTTTCCAGGTGAACATCCACCGGGACTTCTTCGCCCACAGCAGCAGTGGGTGCCGCATCCACACGCACGCCTTCGAAATAGCCGCTCGATTGCAGGTCGTTGTTCAGTTCCGCGATCAGTTCCGAGTCGTAAGGGGTGCCCGGTTTGAACGAAACCATGCGCTGCAGCAGGTCCTCGTCCAGCGGCGCGTCGCCACCGAAGGTGACGGCGCCCAGGCGATAACGCGGGCCACTCTGGTAGACCAGTTCGATATCCGCCACACCCGCTTGTGGGTCAACGGCCAGGCGCTGGCTACTGAAGCGTCCACTGAAGAAGCCATAGCGCGACGCCTGGTTCTGGATCAACCGCTTGGCATCCTCGTAATGGCCGTGATTGAGTTGTTCACCCGCACGCAGGGCCTTGCTGTTAGGCACGCGGAAGGCCTTCATCTCGCTGGCAGGGCCCTCGATGCGCACGGTCACGTTGCGCAGGCGAATCGGTTCGCCCGGGTTGATGCTGATGATCAGTTGCGGGGGATGGTCGGCGTCGCTGGCAGGCTTGACCTCGGTATCGATCTGCGTTTGATAGTAGCCAAGTGCCTGCGCCGCTTTGCGCGCCTGCTCCTCTGCCCCGCGACTGAAGCGTAAAAGTGCTTCTTCGTCGCGGTCACCCAATGTGCCTATATAGCCTTCGACATTGGCCTTGAGCGCCTTGTTGGCCGGTTTCACCTTCACCAACAACTCGCTCTGGCCCCATGCTGCGAAACTGGCGACCCAGAATACCAGGCCCCAGGTCAATCTTCCTGAATACGTCATGCGGCGCATGCTACCAGAGCCAGGCGCTCAAGGGAGCCGCCCGGCGGCCTGTTCAGGCAAAAGCGGGTTTTGAAGAGACTGGATTAGGATGAAAGAACACCCTCTCTCGGATTGGTCCTACAGCTACTTCACCAATTTCCTCATAACCCTGACGCTGGTAAAAAGCCAGGTAGTGCTCGTTACCGGTGTCCAGCACCACCCCTTGGGTGCCTGGGTCTTCCGCGCACCAGTCGTGCACAGCTTGTAACAATTGCTCGCCGTAGTGCTTGCCCTGAAACTGCGGGTGCACCCCCAGCAAAGGCAACACATGCACCTGGTCAGTGGGCAGACAGCTGGCCAATGCAGCCTGGTAGTCCATGTAGCGCCGCGTACAGCGCAGGCCGGTACCCAGCATCATGCGCAGGCGCCAGGCCCAGCTGTCGGCCACGCCCAGCCGGCGCTGCGGCGGCACGATCAGGGCCAGGGCAATCAGGCGGTCCTCGACCAGCAGGCCGATGGCGGGCAGTTGCAGGTAGAAGTGCTGGCGCACCCATTCGCGCACCATCACCCGCAGGCGCCGCTCATACCCCGGGCGCTGGGCTTCGAAGATGTAGGCGAAGGTGGGCTCGTGGCGGTAGGCGTTGTACAGCAGCGAACGTGCCTCGCGGCTGTAACCATCGTCGAGCAGGCAGACACGGGCCGGGGCGGCTGTGGTTTCGGGCATTGCGGGCAGACCTCCTGGAATGGGCGTTCAGTGCCTTGGAGGTGCCCCAGCGTGCTTCGTTCACCCCCAACAGCACGTTAGCAGCAGGCTCGCCTGGCCGCCATGCTGGTGATGCAGGTCGATGTCGGCTAGCATCGCGCCTTTTACCGGGATTGTCTTTCCATGAAGATCGTCTGTTTCAACATCAACGGCCTGCGGGCCCGCCCGCATCAGCTGGCGGCGCTGATCGAAAAGCACCAGCCGGACGTGATCGGCCTGCAGGAAACCAAGGTCAGCGACGATCAGTTCCCGCTGGCCGACGTGCAGGCACTGGGTTACCACGTGCACTACCATGGCCAGAAAGGCCACTACGGCGTGGCCCTGCTGTCGCGCCAGCCGCCGCTGAGCCTGCACAAGGGCTTTGCCACCGACGAAGAGGATGCCCAGCGCCGCTTCATCTGGGGTACCTTTGCCGATGCCAACGGCAGCCCGATCACCATCATGAACGGCTATTTCCCCCAAGGCGAAAGCCGCGACCACCCCACCAAGTTCCCGGCCAAGCAGCGCTTCTACAGCGACCTGCAGGCACTGCTGGAAAGCCAGTTCCGCAACGACCAGCCAGTGCTGGTGATGGGCGACATGAACATCTCGCCGCAAGACGGTGATATCGGCATTGGCCCGGACAACGCCAAACGCTGGCTGAAGACCGGCAAGTGCAGCTTCCTGCCGGAGGAGCGTGAGTGGATGGAACGTTTGAAAGGCTGGGGGTTGGTAGACAGCTTCCGCCACCTGTACCCGGAGGTGACCGACCGTTTCAGCTGGTTCGACTACCGAAGCCGCGGCTTCGAGGACGAGCCCAAGCGCGGCCTGCGCATCGACCTGATCATGGCCTCGCAGCCGCTGGTGCCGCGCATCAAGGCAGCGGGCGTGGACTATGAGCTGCGCGGGATGGAAAAGCCGTCGGACCATGCGCCGATCTGGCTGGAGTTGAGCTGATTCGGGTGACGGGCCCAAGGTGCACACCTTGGGCCCACACTCACAACCCCAACCTCAACGCCTCCCCCACCCCCGCCCCACGCACATCGTCCGCCGCGCTGACCAAGGCAAAGTTATAAGCCCCATGCGACCAGTACCGCGCCTCCAGCTGGCCATCGACCCGCTGCCCGTCCGGCATGCGCCGATAAAGGTCGCCCGGCGAGCGCAGGAACAGGCTGATGCGCTGGCCCTTGCCATCTTCGAATACCAGTAATGCAGCCGGCCCCTGCTCGTTGCTGAGCAAGCGGGCGCCCACCGGTTTGAAGCCATACCCCGCCAGGTCCGGTAACTGGCCCACCCGGCTGAAATGGCGGCCTAGCCAGTCGCGCAACCGCCCAGGATCACTGGCCTGGATATCCAGTGCTTCACTGCTGGCGAACAAACGGTGCGCCTGAACAGCATCAGCCATGGGCAGGTCGACCCGCGCCAGGGTTGCATCGCGCACTTGCCAGCCGCCCAAGCCCCCCACACCCAACGCCAGCATCACCACCGCCGCCGCAGCCCAGCGCCGCTGCCGACGCTGGCGCAATTGCCGACGCAACTGGCCAAGGTCCAGCTGCGCCGCACCGGGCAGCTCGCCCAACCCGGCCAGCGCTGTGCGCAGCCGCCGGGCATCGGCGCGCCAGCCTTCCACCCGTGCCGCAGCTTGCGGGTTGGCCGCCAGCCAGGCCTGCACTTCGGCCCGGCGCACAGGTTCCAGGCGCTCATCGACGTAAGCGTGCAATTCGTCATCGCTGGGGATCAGGCGCTTCATTTCAGTCTCCGCAAGGCCGGGGGCTGGGGGTTGCCCTCGGTCAGTTCGCGCAAGGCATTGCGCGCGCGCGACAGGCGCGACATCACAGTGCCGATGGGGATACCCAAAGCCTGGGCGGCCTCCTTGTAACTCAAGCCTTCGATGCTGACCAGCAACAACAAGGCACGCTGCTCCGCCGTCAGCCGGGCAAACGCCTGCAGGTCGGCCTGTGCCAGGACGATGGTTTCGAGGTTGTCACCGACCGGCTCATCGTCGTGCTCGTTACGGCCGAACCAGGACAACCAGCGCGCATGCAATCGCTCGCGGCGCTTACCGTCGAGGAACTGTCGATAAAGGATGGTGAACAGCCAGGCACGCAGGGCATCAGCGTCCCGCTGCTGGTCGCGACGGCTCAGGGCCCGCTCGACCGTGGCCTGCACCAGGTCGTCGGCGCTGCCCGGCTCGCGGGTCAGCCACACGGCAAAGCGGCGCAGGCGGGCCAGCAGCTCGCGCCACTGGTGGTCGTCCAAATCATGCATGGCTAGGTCCCGGCCTCTGGGGTTGTCAGTGTAAAGGGCAGACGCCTGTGAACACATTCTATTCCCAATGAGGGAATAACTTTTTCTCTGACACGTCGTACTGGCACCTTCACTGAACCGGACGATGATCATGAACACACCCTTGCACGGCTCGGCCAAAGCCTTGCGCCTGGCCGCCATTGGCGGCGTGCTGTTGGCCGCAGGTGCCGGCTTTGCCTATGCCGCTGGCTGGCTCGGCGAACCCCGACTGACGCCACAGCGCATCATCGACACCTTCGAAGCCCAAGCCGGGCATTACCCCGGCTACCGCAAGAACCACGCCAAGGGCTTGTGCGTGAGCGGCTACTTCCAGGCCAGCGGGCAGGCCGCCAACCTGTCCACGGCGCGCGCCTTCAGCCAGCAACGGGTGCCGGTGGTGGGCCGTTTTGCCATCGGCGGCGCCAACCCGTTCGCCCCGGATACGGGTATACCCGTACGCAGCCTGGCGATTGAGCTAAGCACCGACGATGGCCAGGTCTGGCGGACCGGCATGAACAACCCTCCGGTGCTGGCAGTCAGCACGCCGCAAGGGTTCTACCAGCAAGTACTGGCGAGCGCACCAGACCCGGCAACCGGCAAACCGGACCCTGGCAAGCTGCAGGCGTTCTTCGCCGCTCACCCGGAAAGCACGGCGTTTCGCCAATGGGCGGCGGGTTACAAACCCAGCGACAGCTTCGCCAACACGCAGTACCACAGTATCAATGCCTTCCGCCTGATCGACGCAGCGGGTGCGGCCCACCCGGTGCGTTGGCAGCTCGAGCCACAAACTGCATTTGCGGCATTACCCGCGCAGGTTGATGACAAGCAATTCCTGCAACACGACTTGCAGCAGCGCCTTGCCCAAGGCCCGTTGCGCTGGACGCTGCGCCTGGTACTGGCCGAAC
The DNA here is from genome assembly GCF_001753955.1 of Pseudomonas sp. NBRC 111139. Taxonomy (NCBI): domain Bacteria; kingdom Pseudomonadati; phylum Pseudomonadota; class Gammaproteobacteria; order Pseudomonadales; family Pseudomonadaceae; genus Pseudomonas; species Pseudomonas sp. NBRC 111139. Next base: position 115,733 of record NZ_BCBP01000024.1, on the reverse strand, counting down.
CTGGCGATGCCGTGGACGACCCTGCCCGGCCGTGGCCCGCCGAGCGGCGCAGCGTGGACGCTGGCACTCTGGTACTGGAACAGGTAGACGCCCCCGAGCAAGGGGCCTGCCGCGATCTCAACTTCGACCCGCTGATCCTGCCCCGCGGCATAGAGGCGTCAGCCGACCCGATCCTCGCCGCCCGCTCGGCCGCCTATTCCGAATCGTTCAACCGCCGTAGCCGCGAATCGCTCAGCACCGGAGCCAAGCCATGAAACCTCAAGCCTTCCACCCTTTCGCCCGCGTGTTGCACTGGCTGATGGCCGTGCTGATTCTGGCCATGCTGTTCATCGGCGTGAGCATGGTCGCCGACCTGTCGCTACGCCACCCGGTGCTGATCAGCCTGCACAAGGCCACCGGGCTGGCCCTGCTGGTGCTGGTGGTACTGCGCATTGCTGTGCGCCTGACCCTACCTCACCCGCCCCTGCCGAACGATCTGCCAAAACTGCAGCGCTGGGCCGCCGGAGCCTCGCATCTGCTGCTTTATGGCCTGATGCTGGCCATGCCGCTGCTGGGCTGGGCCATGCTGTCGGCAGGCGATTACCCGCGCCCGCTCGGCTTGCCCGCCATCGCCCCCCACAACCTGCAGCTATATGCTGTGTTGCGCCAGGCCCATGGCTGGGCCGGCTACCTGCTGTTTGCCACGGTGCTGGTGCATGTGGGGGCCGCTTTGATGCATGCGTGGGTGCGCCGTGACGGTGTGTTGCGTAGCATGTGGCCTGGCCCCTTGCACCGCAGCGAGTGAACGGTAGCAGCACGGGGTTCGACAATCGATAATGATTCCTAATAATATCGGTTTTGTTTGCCACTCTGCCCTGGACTGCCCATGAACGTCGCAAAGGATCCTGCAACCCTTCTGCCTGCCAGCACCCTGAACCTGCGCCCGCTGTTGCTGGCCAACATGGCCTGCACCATGTCGATGATGGCGTTCGTCGCCCTGATCGGCCCGATAGCCCGCCAGCTTGGCATGGCCACCTGGCAAGCAGGCGCCGCCGTGACCGTGGCCGGCGTGGTCTGGGTGCTGCTGGCCCGGCCCTGGGGCCGCGCGGCAGACCGCCTGGGCCGCCGGCGCATCCTGCTGCTGGGCAGCGCCGGCTTCACCCTGGCCTACTGGCTGCTGTGCCTGTTCGTCGAAGGTGCACTGCGCTGGATGCCGGGGGCGACCTTGGCGTTCATCGGCCTGATGATCGCGCGTGGTTGCATCGGCGCCTTTTATGCCGCCATCCCGGTAGGCTGCAATGCGCTGATCGCCGACCATGTCGAGCCGCAACGCCGGGCGCGGGCCATGGCCTCACTGGGGGCGGCCAACGCCGTCGGTCTGGTGGTCGGGCCGGCGCTGGCCGCACTGCTGGCGCGGCACAGCCTGAGCCTGCCGTTCCATATCATGTCGCTGCTGCCGGCCACTGCCTTCCTCGTGCTGTTTTTCACCCTCAAACCACAGGCGCTGCCGCACAGCCACGCCCCCAGCCCGGTGCGGCTGAACGACCCGCGCCTGCGCCGGCCGCTGCTGGTGGCATTCAGCGCCATGCTCAGCGTGACCGTGTCGCAGATCATCGTCGGTTTCTTTGCCCTTGACCGTTTGCATCTGGGCCCTGCCGAAGCGGCCCAGGCGGCTGGCATCGCCCTGACCACCGTGGGTGTGGCACTGATGCTGGCCCAGGTGATACTGCGCCAACTGGAGTGGCCACCGCTGAAGATGATCCGGGTGGGTGCCACGGTATCGGCACTGGGCTTTGCCTGTGGCTCGCTGGCCACCACGGCCCCCTGGCTGTGGGCTTGCTATTTTGTTGCGGCGGCCGGCATGGGCTTCGTCTTCCCGGCGTTTTCGGCACTGGCGGCCAATGCCATGCAGGCCTCCGAACAAGGCGCCACGGCCGGCTCCATTGGCGCCGCCCAAGGCATGGGCGCGGTGATCGGGCCGCTCGCCGGTACCTTGGTGTATGCCCTTGATCCGCGCTTGCCATTCATGGCCGTGGCCGTGCTGTTGCTGCTGGTCGGGCTATGGCCAATGCCGCGTGAGCAGCGGGTTTGAGAAGCACAGCGCGCAAGGGCGCAGAGTGTGTTTTAATGCGCATCGCTCATTATTATTGACACCTCTGATTACAAGGCGGCTATGGACACGGGGACGCGACTCAAACTGGTGCGTGAACGCAACAACCTCTCCCAACGGGAACTGGCCCGTCGCAGCGGGCTGACCAATTCGACGATCTCGCAGATCGAGCAGAATCGCGTCAGCCCTTCGGTCAGCTCCCTGAAAAAACTGCTCGAGGGCATCCCCATGAGCCTGGCGGAGTTTTTCAGCTTCGACGAGCCGGTGCGTGAGGAACGCTACGTATTCCGTGGTGGCGAACAACCCGACCTGGGCCGCAATGGCCTGCGCATGCTGCTGGTCGGCGCCAGCGTCGAAGGCCGCCAAATGCGCATGCTGCGTGAGCTGTACGCACCCGGCGCCGACTCTGGCGAGCCGATCGTGCACGCTGAAGGCGAAGAATGCGGGTTGGTCACCCGTGGCACCGTCGAGCTGTGGGTCGACGGCCAGGTCAGCGTCCTCAATTCGGGCGACGGCTACTACATCCCCACGACCCTGCCGCACAGTTTCAAGAACATCGGCCCGGATGAGGCCGAGATCATCAGCGCCAACACGCCGGCGAATTTCTGATCTTGACGCACAGACCGTCACTGAGCGCCCGGGATGTCTATCAGTGCCTGCGTAATGTGGCCCTTGGCGTGCACCACCTTGAGGTGGCTGCACGCCGCGAGGGTGGCTTGGTCGATGTCGGTATCCAGGGCTGGCAACTGACGTTGGCCTTGGATACTGAAGGCTTGGCGCATTGCGTTCATTGCCAAGCCCCCGGCGGCGAACAGGCCGGGCTCGAGCACTGGCAGCGCTATGGCACCAACCCCACCGACCTGCTCAGCCTGTGGGAGCGCACTCAGCTGGAGAGGCTGCTGGCCCCCTGACGCAGCGCCTCCTCGACAAAGTCCAGGCGGTCCTGGCCGAAGAACATGCCATCACCGACAAAACAGGTGGGCGCGCCAAACACCCCGCGCGCCACAGCGGCCTCGGTGGCCTGCTTTAGCGCAGCTTTTACTTCGCTGTCAGCGGCCAGGGCATGAAAAACCTGCGGGTCGAAGCCTGCCTGCACGAGTGTTTCATTCAGCACAGCGCTGTCGCTCAGGTTGCGGCGCTGTACCCACAGCCCGGTGAACAGCACCGATAGCAATGCCTCGAACCGATCCGGTGAATGCAACTGGGTACCTGTCACGCCGCGCATCAACGTCAGGGTATTGACCGGAAAGCCCGGCGGCACCCCGAACGGCACACCGTAGCGTTGGGCAAAGCGTGCCAGGTCGGTGAACATGTAGCGCCCTTTGGCCGGGATCATGGCCGGCGAAGCATTGCCGGTAGCCTGGAAAACCCCGCCAAGCAGCATTGGCCGGTAGCGCAGCGTAGCGCCGTGGCGGGCACACAGGTTCGGCAGTTGGGTCCAGGCCAGGTAACTGGCCGGGCTGCCCAGGTCAAAAAAGAAATCGACAGACGTGTGCATGGTGACGGTCCTTGCGTGTTAACGGGGGTTTACCAGCGTTCCATCCAGGGGCGCAGGTCCAGCTCGAACGTCCAGGCGTCGCGGGGCTGGGCGTGCAGGAACCAGTAACTGTCGGCAATGTGCGCCGGGTCAAGGATGCCATCCTGGTCCTTGAGGGCATAACGCTCGGGGAAGCTGTCACGGATGAAGGCCGTGTCGATGGCACCGTCCACCACCACATGGGCGACATGGATGTTGCGTGGCCCCAACTCGCGCGCCATGCTCTGTGCCAGGGCACGCAAGCCATGCTTGGCGCCGGCGAAGGCGGCAAAACCGGCTGCGCCGCGGGTACCGGCTGTAGCGCCGGTGAACAGGAGGGTGCCGCGCTCACGCTGAACCATGCGCCGGGCCACCGCCTGCGCGGTGAGGAAACCGGCAAAGCAGGCCATTTCCCAGATCTTGAAGTACTTGCGTGGGGTTTCCTCGAGAATGCTGCACGGCACATTCGCGCCGATATTGAAGACAAATGCCTCAATCGGACCTATATCACGCTCGATAGTCTCCACCAGCGCGGTCACCTCCTCTTCCTTGCGCGCATCAGAGCCAAAACCGTAGGCCTGGCCGCCAGCGGCGTGTATTTCCTCCAGTAGCGGCTGCAGTTTGTCGGCCTGGCGCCGGGTTACGCAGGCAATATAGCCCTCACGCGCAAAGCGCTTGGCGATCTCACCCCCAGTGGCGTCGCCCGCCCCGATCACCAGCACGACTTTTTGTTGTTCTGACATGCCTGCCTCCATGGGTAAATGATCGTTTAGTAAACGAACGCTATGCTATGATCGCGGTCATCGTCAAGCCTGTCTGCCGAGGCATGTGAATGCGCTATTCCAACGAACACAAACAGCAAACCCGCGAACGGTTGCTGGCCAGCAGCGGCGCGCTGGCCAAACGCGGGGGTTTTGCCAGCACCGGCGTGGCCGGGTTGATGAAAGCGATCGGCCTGACCGGCGGTGCCTTCTACAACCACTTCCCGTCCAAGGACGACCTGTTTACCGAGGTGGTACGCCAGGAGCTGAGCAACAGCCCCCTGGCACGCCTGGCTTGCCAAGGCGCCAACCGCGAACGCCTGGGCCGCTGTCTGCAGCAGTACCTGAGCCTGGCCCACCTGCGCAATGCCGAAGGTGGATGCCCGCTGCCGCCGCTGGGTGTGGAAATCGCCCGGGCCGACACGCCGGTGCGTGAAGTGGCTGAGCACTGGCTGGTAGAGTTGCACCAGGCCTGGAGCACAACGTTGGAGGATGAGCAGCTGGCCTGGGTGCTGATAAGCCAGTGCGTAGGGGCATTGCTGGTCGGGCGCATGCTGGCCAGTGAAGGCGTGCAAGCGCAGGTACTGGGCGCCAGCCGCCAGTTTGTCGAACAGGCCCTGCATGAGACGGATTAGTGCCCTGCTGGGTTTGCTATTGGCCCTGCCAGCGCTTGCCGAACAGGCCTGCCCGCCTGGGCAGTATCAAGTGTGCCTGATGGGCTGCTTCTGCGCCCCGATCGACCCAGGCCAGGCCGGGCAGATCCTCAAGGATGTGGAGGTCATGGCCTCGTCCAGCCTGACCTACGCCTTGCGCCAGGCCCGCGACGAAGCCACGGCCAGCGGTGTGCAGCCGATTCCGTTGCATATTCGGGCGCAGCTTGAACCTTGGTATGACTTTGCCGTGCTCGACGCGGCGCGCTTCCGGGTGGGGGATGAGCAACAGATGAGCGCAGCCAATGCGCTATTGCAGAACCCCGATGTGAACGCCGTTACACTGATCGACACGATCATCTTCCGCCGGGCCGCCGATGCCGAGGACAACGTGGCCTTGTGGGCGCACGAGCTCAAGCATGTGCAGCAGTATCAGGAGCTGGGCGTGGAGGCGTTTGCCCGACGCTATACGCGTAACTACGACGACCTGGAGGGGCCGGCCTACAAGATCGAGGCCGAAGTCGACAAGGCGCTGCGCGAGCGTCGTTCAGGCCTGGCCCGCTGATTGGCCAGGGATGTTGGCCAGCAGGGCCGGCCCCTTCGCGGGTGAACCCGCTCCTACAACGGCATGTGTTCAACTCCCGCTGTGTGTCCGCGACCGCGTAGGAGCGGGTTTACCCGCGAATACGGTGGCGGCTGCGACGGTGAACAGCGGGTAGAGATTGGCCAGCAGGGCCGGCCCTTTCGCGGGTGAACCCGCTCCTACGGGCGACCGCGCAGGATGTTCGAATCTTGAGCAAGGCGTTCACCTTGGGCACGTGAAAGGTCATCTGGCAGACAGCTCTTCGACACTGATCTCGCGCATCCGGAACTTCTGCACCTTGCCCGTAACCGTCATCGGAAACGCGTCGACAAAACGGAAGTACCTGGGCACCTTGAAGTGCGCAATCCTTGCCCTCGCCCACTCACGCAACGCTTCCTCACTGACAGCATGCCCCGGGTGCAGGCGCACCCAGGCCACGATCTCTTCACCGTACTTGCTGCACGGCACGCCAATCACCTGCACATCGGCCACCGCCGGATGGGTGAAGAAGAACTCCTCCAGCTCGCGCGGATAAATGTTCTCGCCGCCGCGAATGATCATGTCCTTGCTGCGTCCGACAATACGCACATAGCCCTGCTCGTCCATCACCGCCAGGTCGCCAGTGTGCATCCAGCCCTCTGCGTCGATGCTCTCGGCGGTGGCTTTGGGGTTGTTCCAGTAACCCAGCATCACGCTGTAGCCGCGGGTGCACAGTTCGCCGATCTCGCCACGCGGGACAGTGTTGCCTTCGGCGTCCACCACCTTGCTCTCCAGCCGGGGCTGGGTGCGACCGACGCTGGTCACGCGACGCTCCAGGTCGTCAGCGGCACCGGTCTGCAAGGACACCGGGCTGGTCTCGGTCATGCCATAGGCAATCTGCACTTCGGCCATGTGCATCTCGCCAATCACCCGGCGCATCACCTCGATCGGGCAGGTCGCGCCGGCCATGATCCCGGTGCGCAGGCTCGACAGGTCGAACTCACCACGCTGCGGATGGTCCAGTTCGGCAATGAACATGGTCGGCACACCATACAGCGCAGTGGCTTTTTCCTGCGCCACTGCCCGCAGCGTGGCCAGCGGGTCGAAGGCATCGCTGGGGTAAATCAGTGCGCTGCCGTGGGTCATGCAGCCAAGGTTGGCCATGACCATGCCGAAGCAGTGGTACAGCGGCACCGGCACCACCAGCCGATCGTGCTCGGTAAGGCCCAGGCTTTCACCGACCATGTACCCGTTGTTGAGGATATTGCTGTGGCTAAGGGTGGCCCCCTTGGGGAAACCGGTGGTGCCTGAGGTGTACTGGATATTGATCGGGTCGTCGCAACGCAGTTGTGCCTGGCGCGCGGCCAGGGCCTCGCCGCTGACGGCCTCGGCACGGGCCTGCAATGCGTGCCAAGCCAGGAAGCCCGGCGGTGGCGACAGCGCCAGGCTGACCACGCCACGCAGCTCGGGGAAGCGCTCGCAGATCAGCGCGCCCGGTTGGCCGTTGGCCAGGCCCGGGAGCAGGCCCTGCAGCGTGGCGTGGTAATCGGAGGTCTTGAAAGCATCGGCACAGATCACCCAGCGGCAGCCGGACTGGCCAAGGGCGTAGTCCAGTTCGCTGGAACGGTAGGCCGGGTTGATGTTGACCAGGATCGCGCCAACCTTGGCGCTGGCAAACTGGGTAATGCACCACTCGGCGCAGTTGGGTGCCCAGATGCCAAGACGGTCACCGGGCTGCACGCCCAGGGCCATCAGCGCGCGGGCGTGCTGGTCGACGGCGTCGGCCAGTTGCCGCCACGTGTAGCGCAGGGCCTGATGGTGAACCACCAGCGCCTCACGCTCGGGGAAGCGGGCCACGGTGGCGTCGAAGGCGTCGCCAATGCATTGGGTCAGCAGGGGCTTGTCCTGGTTGCCCTGGGTGTAGCTTGGCTGGGGCATAGGCGTTCTCTTGTTGTTCTTGTGTTTTCTGTGCTGGCTTCTTCGCGGGTGAACCCGCTCCTACAAAAACCTCCACCGGCCTCAAATGTGGCGCCGTCCTTTGTAGGTTTACCCGCGAAGAGGCACACACCGGTTTAGCGAACGAACACCTGCGGCGTCGTGGTAGACATGTCACCACCCGGCAACTTGATGTTCTTCACCTTTTCCAGCGTATCCGGGTTGAACACCGCCAGGTCATTGAAGGTGCCGCCCAAGTAAAGCTTGTCGCCCTTCTTGTCGAACGTCACGCAGTAGTAGGTGTGCTCCAGATTAGCCGCCTTGATCAGCTTGCGCTGTTTGATGTCGTACTTGGCCAGGCGGTTGAGCACGCCGTAGATCTGGTTCGGGTCCTTGGGCGAGCGCAGGCCGGTGAAGTACAGCTCGGTCAGGTCGGCGAACTCCTGGGTGTGGGTCTTGCCGGTCTTCAGGTCGATGCTCAGGTAGCCATACAGCGGTTCGGCGGTGGCCGGGTCCTGCTTGTCATCCTTGAACTTGGCAATGGTGTACAGCATGGTGAACTCATGGCGCGGGCTCTGGTGCGGCCAGAAGTACAGCACATCCGGGGCGCTGTAGCCTTTGCGGTTCCAGTTGCGCAGCGGCAGGGCTACCGAGTATTTGCCGGTCTTCACGTCCATCTTGTAAATGTCCGGCCCGGCAACGTACAGGCTGCCATCGTCGGAGGCGCGCATCAGGTACACCTGGCGCGGCATCGGGAAGCTGCGTACGGGCTTGGCCTGAAGACCATCGGCGGTGCTGAACACCTCCAGCCGGGGTGGCTTGACCACGTAATGGTCGTTCAGCCTCTGGGTCGGGTTGACCGTGGCATACACCTCTTTGCCGTCTGGGCTGATGGCGAACGAATAGATCGACCGGCCGACTTCACCGGCTACGCTGGACAGGTTGGCGTGGAAGGTGTTCTTGCAAGTGTCCAGGTCGATGCCGTAGATGTCGCCGTAATGGTTGTTGAGCACGTAGGCGGTGCGATTGTCCGGCGCCATCATTGCGGTGCCAGGGCCGAACTTGTCCGGCATCCGGCAGCTCTTGTAGACCGTGTCACTGGCCACATCGACTACATGCAGGTTGTTCGGGTAGTTGGTCACGATCATGTATTCGTGGCCAGCCTTCAGTGCCGGGCCAGTGTCGTCGGCCTGTGCCAGCCCGGCGCCCATGGCGGCGATGGTGAGCGCCAATGGCGCGCAGCGTCCAGCTTTCATGCGGTTTCCCCTTGTCATTCTTGTTGGGCCGTCACTTGTCTTTCGGGAACACGGTGCCGAGGTTGCGCCAGTCCTCTGCCGAGTTGGTCGCCTGGGCGTTCCAGTCCTGGTAGGTGCTCATCATGTCCGGCACCTGGGCCGGCCACCAGCAAGGGTCGGAACAACCATAAAGGTCGGCCTCCATCGGCTGGCACAGCGAGCTCACGCCGCCAAAGGCGTCCACCTCCCAGCCGGGGTCGGTAGTGGCCGTGCAGCCGGCCACCGCGCTCATTGCCATCACGTCTTCGACACGGTCTTCGGCGGCGGCCTGCTCCAGGATGCGCGCCTTGTTGTTCAGGGGCTTCAAGTGCTTCATGTCAATGCGCCTTCCGCGGGGTGATGTAGCGATCGATGAAGGCCGGGTTGGCGGCCATGATGCGGCTGTAGACTTCAATGCCGAAGTCCACCCAGTCGCGCATCAGTTCGCAGTAGTGATACGTCGGGTGCTGCGGGTCGCCGTAGCGCGCATAGCTTTCGTGGTAGCAGCCGCCGGAGCACAGGTTGCGGATACGACAGCTTTCACAGCCGGTGTTGCTGCGGTCCAGGCGCTGCGACAGGAAGTCGTTGAGCTGCACCTGCTTCACGCCCTGGTGCACGTTACCGAAGGTGGGCAGGCTGGAGCCGGTGAAGCGGTGGCACAGGTTCAACTCACCTTCGTGGTCCACTGCCAGCATCTTCAACCCGGCGCCACACGGCAGGGCCTTCTTGTGGCCTTCGTGGATGTCGGTGATCAGCTGATGCAGGTTGGAGAACCCGATGTTGCGGTGCTCCAGTGCCGCCTCCAGGTAGCGCCGGCCGAGCGCCTTCATGTTGGCGAAGACTTGCACCAGCTCGTCGCCAGTGAGGTTGAAGTCGGCCATGTCGCCAGAGGTAACCGGGGCAAAGCCGACCTCGGCGAAACCCATTTCGTTGAACAGGTGGTTCCAAATGGTTTCAACGTCAGTAATGCCACGGGTCAGCGTGACCCGCGCGCCCACCGGCCGGCTGGTGTAGCGCGACAGCAGCAGGTCGGCCTTGCGCCGCACCACGTCATAGGTGCCCTGCCCGCCCACGGTGATACGGTTGCGGTCATGCACGGTCTTGGGGCCATCGATGCTGATCGACAGGCCAAAGCGGTGGGCGTTGAGCCAATCGATGATTTCTTCGGTCAGCAAAGTAGCGTTGGTGGTCATGATGAACTCCACCTGCTTGCCCGCTTCGGCGAACCGCCGCTCGCAGTAAGCCACCATGTGTTCGATCAACGGCCGGTTGGACAGCGGTTCGCCACCGAAGAACACCACGCTGTAGCGCTGCTCGTTGGGTGATTCCTTGAGCAGCATCTCCACCGAGGCTTCGGCGGTGGCGGTACTCATCTTCTTGCCGGCGGAAGGCTTGTCCAGGTCTTCCTTGTAGCAATAGGTGCAGCTGAGGTTGCAACCGGTGTTGACGTTGAGCACCACGGTGTTAAGTGCGGTGCGCTCGACTTGCCTGAGGGCGATTTCCGGGGTCAGCGGCGAGCCGTCGCTGACCAGCTCCAGCGCGATCAGCTCGCGCAGGGTGTCCTGGATATCGTCGCCGGCAAACTGCTGGCCAAGGCGCTGCATCAGCTCCTCGGCCGAGCAGCCTTGCTGGCGCAAGGTGTCGATGATGCCGCCGGTCACCGCGTCAGCGGTGAACAGCGAACTGCTGGGGATATGGAACAGCATGCGGTCGGCATCAACCTGTACTTCGTGCAGGTTGCGTTCGACCAGGTTCAGTAGTACGCCCATGGCGACCTCCCGATAATCGATCCGTTGGAAAACCGTTGCAGCCTGCCGTTACGGCAGCGGCGGGTTATTCCAGCGCTGTACGGTGACGATCATGTGCCCTTCGCCGGTCTGGCCACCGTCGGCCAGCGTGGCGATGACCTTCAGGTTACCGGCGTTGTTGGTCATCATCTTGCGCTCAGGGTTGGGTCCGGCACCGCCTGGCACGAACACACCGTCGGCCTGCATCTGCCCGGCGAACTTGACGTCTTCATCCTCGACAGCACGCTCGTTGAACGGCTCGACCTTCCAGCTGGCCGGCAGGTAGCCGATACGCAGCGGCTGGCCATTGGCATCCTTGCCCCAGGCTTCGGCCTCGAAACGCCCCTGCACTTTCGGCACGGAGGCACCGTTCTCGCCAATGCGCGCGATGGAGAACGCCGGCACGACCTTCACTTCATCGACTTTGTCGTAAACCGCCAGGTTCACGCCCTTGAGCGCACCTACCGCCACCTCGCGCAGCCCTGGCCTGGCATCGGCCGCGGCACGGGCCTTGACCCTTACCAGGGTCGGGGTCTGCTCCAGCACTTCGGTCACTTCCACCCCGGCGCCCAGGTCCGGCTTGCCAGTCAGGCCGCTGCCAACCAGGGTGATTTCGCTTTCGCCTCCGGCTTTGATGAACGCCGGTTGTACCGCCAGCAACTGCGCCTTGCCTTCTTTTACGGCGCTGAAGTCCAGGCCGCGCTCATCGTGATCGGCTTCGAACATACGGCCTTTCATTTCGCCATCCAGCGCGGCGAACACCTGACGCAGGTTGGCATCGCCAACCTTCACATTGCCCCGCCATTCATAACCGTTGTACAGGATGGCCGAGCCGCTGCCGTTGAACGGTGTACCGTCGGCGTAAGCGCCCTTGACCTCGACCTTGAAGGTATCGCCCTCTCCGGCCGTGACGCTCATTACCCCACGTACATCGCCCTTGGCCAGCATATGGCCGCTGAATGCCCACTGCCCCGGCAGTACGTCCGCCTTGGGTTTGGCCTTCTGCCATGCGTCCCAGGCCGCGCTGTCCATCGGGAAGCGCTTGGCAAGGTCCGGCACCACTTGCTGCAGGGCGATCGGCAGCCAGTCGCGGTCACGCGCCTGGGCCTGGTATTCAAGGGACGGCCATTGGCCAAGGTGGAAGTGGACCAGGTGTTCCCACTCCTTGGCCGGGCGCCGTTGCAAGGCGACACGGGCACCCGAGTGGCAACGGCCACAGGTCTCGCTGAGCTGGGTGTCGAAGTGCTCGACGGTATTGAGCCGACGCTCCATGGCGTAACGCACGCCATCGGTTTCGCTGGGCGCCAGGCCCTGTTTGTCGGCCAGGTATTTGACCAGCGTGCGACGGTCGTCGTCGCTGATCTGAAGGCCATGCATCACCTGCATGCGGGCGATGCTCATCAGCCAGCCTTCCGGCGTCTTGCGCTGGTGGCTGATGCGGCTATAGGTGTCGTTGCCTTCGGGGATATGGCACCCCATGCACTTGTTCTGCAACAGGCTCGGGCCCTGCTCGGCCGCCATGGCCTGGGTGCTCAGCAGCGCGGCGGCGACCAGCGCCAGTTTGCCCGCATGCCGCCGGAGTCGAGTCGTCTTCAAGGTCAGACCTCCACGGTTGTTGTTCTTATCGTTTTCGCACGCTTTGGTACAGCAGGTGTGCATGTGACGGTTGTGATACAGGAACTGTGCCAGTTAGGGTAAAAGCGTTTCCTTTCAACCCTTTAAGCGGTTTTCGGGGCTTGGCCAGGAGCCGGGATGGCCATTTGCAGCGTGCCATTTCGCGACAGGGTGTTTCATGTTGAGACAGGGCCCGCGAAGAGGCCGAACAGCCACTGTTTCACCACCGTCTCACACCGTCTCAATGTGCAACAGCGCAACCTGGCAAACGCTGCCTTGCGCTCAGGCAAAACCCAACGCCCACAACGCTTTGCGGCCATCTGCCCAGGTTGGCACGGCCATTGCGCCAGTGCCCGTCACATCCAATGACAAGAGGCACAGCCCCATGCTTTCCGAACTGCCCATCCTGCCCGCCACCCGCGCCTTTCTCGAACGCAAGCTGAAGATGCGCATCGGTGCCGACTGGCAGGACGCCGCCAGCGGTCGCACCCTGTCGTTCCGCAACCCGGCCACCGGCGAGGTGCTGGGTGAAGTGCCGGCCGCCGAGGCCGAAGATGTCGACCGCGCCGTGCGCGCTGCGCGCCAGGCCTTCGACGACTCGCCCTGGAGCCGCATGCGCCCGCGCGAGCGGCAGAACCTGCTGTGGCGCCTGGCCGACCTGATGGAGCGCGATGCGCGCCAGCTGGCCGAACTGGAATGCCTGAACAATGGCAAGAGCGCCGCCGTGGCCCAGGTGATGGACGTGCAACTGGCCATCGACTTCCTGCGCTATATGGCGGGCTGGGCCACCAAGATCGAGGGTAGCACCGTCGAAGCGTCCATGCCGCTGATGCCTAACGACCAGTTCCACGGCTTCGTGCGCCGCGAGGCAGTGGGCGTGGTGGGCGCCATCGTTGCCTGGAACTTCCCACTGCTGCTGGCCTGCTGGAAGCTAGGCCCGGCACTGGCCACCGGCTGCACCGTGGTGCTCAAGCCTGCCGATGAAACCCCACTGAGCGTGCTCAAGCTGGCCGAGCTGGTCGACGAGGCCGGCTACCCGGCCGGCGTGTTCAACGTGGTTACCGGTACTGGCCTGAACGCCGGCGCCGCGCTCAGCCGCCACCCCGGCGTAGACAAACTGACCTTCACCGGCTCCACCGAGGTCGGCAAGCTGATCGGCAAGGCGGCCATGGATAACATGACCCGCGTCACCCTGGAACTGGGCGGCAAATCGCCGACCATCGTCATGCCCGACGCCAACCTGCAGGAAGCCGCAGCCGGTGCGGCCACGGCGATCTTCTTCAACCAGGGCCAGGTGTGCTGCGCAGGCTCGCGGCTGTATGTGCACCGCAAGCACTTCGACAATGTGGTGGCCGACATCGCCGCAATTGCCAATGCCATGAAGCTGGGCAACGGGCTGGACCCGGCGGTGCAGATGGGCCCGCTGATTTCAGCCAAGCAGCAGGACCGCGTCACCGGCTACATCGAGCTTGGCCGCGAACTGGGTGCAACCATCGCCTGCGGGGGTGAAGGTTTCGGGCCTGGTTACTTCGTCAAGCCGACGGTGATTGTCGATGTGGACCAGCGTCACCGCCTGGTACAGGAAGAAATCTTCGGGCCGGTACTGGTGGCGATGCCATTCGATGACATCGACGAAGTGATCGGCATGGCCAACGACAATCCCTACGGCCTGGGTGCAAGTATCTGGTCCAACGACCTGGCCGCCGTGCACCGCATGATCCCGCGCATCAAGTCCGGCTCGGTGTGGGTCAACTGCCACAGCGCGCTGGACCCGGCGCTGCCGTTTGGTGGCTACAAGATGTCTGGCGTTGGTCGTGAGATGGGCTCAGCGGCCATCGAGCACTACACCGAGCTGAAATCGGTGTTGATCAAGCTCTGATCCTTTTTCCTGTACCGGCCTCTTCGCGGGTGAACCCGCTCCTACACCCGGTATCACGTGCCTTGTAGGCGCGGATTCACCCGCGAAGAGGCCGGTACAGGCGACACAAAAACAACAATAAAAACCATGGAGCAAACCCATGAGGCACACACTCGCCTGCACATTGGCCCTGCTGTTAACCGCCCCCGCCAGCCAAGCCTACGAGCTGTACAACCACGATGGCACCACCCTCAACGCCAACCTCGAAGCCCTGTTCGGCGTCTTCCACAGCGACGAAAGCTTCAACCAGGCCGGCAACCGCCAACCCGGCAGCACCGCCTGGCAGGAAGGCTACGTCAAATACGGCCTCAGCGGCAGCCAGACCCTGGCCGATAGCGGCACCCTCTACGGGGCCTTCAGCCTGCTCAGTTCCGCCACCTGGGGCGATGGCGACGCCGCCGGCCTGACCCTGGGTGACGAACGCCGCACCGCCATCGAAGACCTGTATTTGGGCTGGCGCTCGGCCAACCTGTTCCCGGCGCTGGGCGAAGATGGCGTGGACATTTCCGGTGGCCGCCAGGTCGTCACCCTGGGTGATGGTTTTCTGATCCAGGGTGACCCGGTCAACCTGGGCAAGGTCGACCTGGGGGCCAACTTCGATCGCGGCGGTGCCTACTACCTGGCCGCACGCAAGGCCTTCGACCGCACCGCCGTGCTGCGCCTGGGTGGCAACCAGGGCTGGCGCGGTGACCTGATGTGGTTGAAGTCCGACAACCATTACCAGGCCGACACTTCCCTGGCGGTCGCCAACCTGGAGCACGTCGCCGATACCGGTACCGTCGGCCTGAGCTGGATCCGCGGCCTCGACGTGGACCAGCGCTACGCACAGATCATGGGCCTGGAACACCGCGACGGCATGGACACCGCCAGCCTGCGTGGGCGCGGCAACCTGGGCGTCAAAGACCTGGAGCTGGCCGCCGAGTATGTGACCCAGGACAAGACCGACGGGCGCGAGAATGCCTGGTACCTGGAGGGCAACTGGACCTTCTCCCAACTGCCCTGGTCACCCACCGCCACCTACCGCTACAGCCGCTTCTCCGAAGGCTTCGACCCGCTGTTCTATGGCCTCAGCCGGGGTTACGGCACCTGGTTCCAGGGTGAAGTGGCAGCCAACTATGCCGGGCCCTTCAACAAGAACAGCCAAGTGCACCATGTAGCGCTGAAAGGCAAGCCACGGGACAACCTGACCGTCGGCGCGCTGTACTTCGACTTCGACACGCTGGACACCGACCAGGGCAACCTTGGCGGGCGCGAGCTGGACCTGTATGTGGAATGGATGGTCAACGACCACCTGCTGATCAGCCCGGTGGTGGGGTTCTACAAGCCGGAGCGCAGTGCGGCCAATGGCGGTACGCAGTTGGGCGGGCGGGATACCGGGACTTACCTGCAATTGATTGTCGGGACCTTTTTCTGACCTGCAATAGCGGGGCGCGGCGCGCCCCTTCTGCACCACCGCGCTTGATCAAATTTGATCATCAAGCCTGCCAAGCTGCATGAATTCTCACCACCTTAACCCGCTCTAACCCGCGTAAATCAGGCCTTTCAGGGCTTGGCACAGGCTGTGCAAAAAGATCCTCGCGAGCCAACGCTCGACCATAAAAACAACACATCGAGGCCTGTTCATGAACACCACCCTGAAGCCAAGCATTATCCAACTGCCGCCTGAGCCCCATGCCGCCATCGTCGACCGCTACGGCCTGCATGGCGGGCACATCGGCACCGGCGAAGATGAATCGCCCTGGGTCCCGTTCGGCGATTGCGCCGCCATACGCCACCTCAGCTTCGATGTGCGAACCGGCAGCGTATGCAACATTCTCTGGGTCAAGGGCGGCGGCCGCATCGGCACCCACCGGCACCGCGCAGCGGTGTCAGCAGTAACGCTGGAGGGCACCTGGGGATATTACGAGTACGACTGGGTATCGCGGCCCGGCAGCTTTGTCTACGAAACCCCAGGCACCGCCCACACCCTGTATTCCGATGACCCGCAAGGCATGAAGGCACTCTTCTGGATTCACGGGCCCATCGAGTTTTTCGACGAGCACGGCCAGCACACCGAAACCACCGACGTGTTCTGGTTCATCAACCATTACGTGAGCCATTGCGAAAAACACGGGCTGCCGATCAATCAGGCGTTGTTCCTGTGAGCGGGTGTAGCGGTCAACGGACAGGGAGGTGCTGATGAAATACTGGGAACGATTTGCCGTCGAAGGCTTGACCTGTGTGGTCACCGGCGCCGCCAGCGGCATTGGCCTGGCCTATGCCGAAGTAATGGCCGAAGCCGGGGCACAGGTCACCCTACTGGACCTGGACGCCGAACGCCTGCAGGAACAGGTAGCGCGCTTGACCGCGCTGGGTTTCGCCGTGCACGGTGAAGTGGTGGACGCCACCGATCGCCAGGCGATGTATGCCTGTTTCGAACGCATCGGCGAGCGCTATGGCCGACTGGATGTTGTGTTCGCCAACGCCGGCATCGACGCTGGCCCCGGCTTTCTGGACAGCGAGGGCCAGCGCTGCGCTGAAGGCGCACTGGAGACGTTGGACGAAGCGCACTGGGACAAGGTGCTTGCAACCAACCTCACCTCGGTGTTCACCACCCTGCGTGCGGCAGTGTGCTTGATGAAACCGCGTGGCCAGGGCCGCATCATCGTCACCACTTCCAATGCCGCGATCATAAATGAAGCCATCGTCGGCACCCCCTACATGCCAGCCAAGGCCGGCGCTGCGTCACTCGTGCGGCAGGCCGCGATGGAACTGGCCCGCTACGGCATCAACGTAAACGCGATCGCGCCTGGCCCGTTCGTGACCAACATCGCCGGGGGCCGTTTGCGCAACCCGGCCGACCGTGCGGCCTTCGCTCAGCGAGTGCCGCAACATCGGATCGCCTCCACCGAAGAAATCAAAGGCCTGGCCTTGTTCCTGGCCTCACCGGCCTCGGATTACGTCACGGGCGCGCAGATCGTCATCGATGGCGGGCAGATGCTCGGCCGGGTGGACTGAGGAGGCGATGATGCAAGCAATTCTGTTCAAGGGCCTGAACCAGCCCTTGCAATTAGGCACAGTTGCGATGCCGGTGCCCGCTGCCGACGAAGTGCTGATAGAGGTGTGCCGCTGCGGCATCTGCGGCAGTGACCTGCACATGACCCAGGACCCTGCTTTCGATATTGCCCCAGGTAGCGTGCTGGGCCATGAATACAGCGGGCGCGTAGTTGAATGTGGCAAGCAGGTAAACAACCTGAAAGTCGGCGATGCCGTGGCCGTGGCACCTTTGCGCGGTTGTGGGCAGTGCGCCAGTTGCCTGCGCGGTGAGCCTGCCTGGTGCCCCGCGTTCAGCTTGCAGGGTGGTGGTTTTGCGCAGTGGGCGACTGCCAAGGGCCACCAGTGCCGGGTAATTCCGAGCAGTGTCGGGCTCAAGGACAGCGCCCTCGCCGAGCCCCTTGCCGTGGCTTTGCACGGGGTGATGCGGGCAGGGCTCAAGCCTGGCGCGAAGGTACTGATTCTGGGCGCAGGGGCTATCGGCCTGGCAGTGGCCTACTGGGCCAGGCGCTTGGGTGCAGCCACCGTCGCCATCACCGACTTGGGCGATTGGCAGCGCGAGCGCGCCTTGCATCTTGGGGCGACGCACTTTCTGGTAGGCGACGGCGCACTGCCGGCGTGTATTGCTCAAAACCTGGGCAGCGCGGCCGACATCGTTTTCGAGTGCGTCGGCCGCCCAGGCCTGATTGCACAGGCTATCGACCATGTGCGCCCACGGGGCACGGTTGTGGTGCTTGGGCTGTGCACGGTCGCGGACAGGTTCATGCCGTTCCAGGCAGTGTCCAAGGAGGTGAACCTGGTCATGTCGGCGTTTTTCAACATGGACGAGTTCTGCGCCGCTGTAGATGTGCTGGACGGCCCGGATGCCACCCCACTGACGATGGTCAGCGAAACGGTGTCGCTGGCCGAAATGCCCCTGGCATTCGAAGCCCTGCGCCAACGCCAGCATCAATGCAAGGTCATGGTTGCCCCCCAGCAGGCCTGATCCCTTCAGCCATCACCGGTAAAAACCTCCCGCTTCGGCGGGAGGTTTGCGTTCAGGGCCTACAAACCGAGCGCGGAACCGAGGTTGTACATGACCTCCAGGGCTATTACCGCACCGTCGCCACTCACTGGCGCGCTGGGGTTGTAGAAGTTGTCCGGGTTGAAGATGTACTGCACGCTGGGCTCCAGTGCGAGGTTGCGGGTGACTTGCCAGTGCGTGTTCAGCTCGATGCGTGATACACCTCGACGCGTACGCTCATCGCGGCCGGTGGCAAGCAGCCGCGCGTGCTCTTGCCAGGCTGCCTGGCGCGCACCCAGGCGCAGGTAGCTGGCCTTGAGGTTGAGCGTATCCTGCGGCCGACCGAACGGGCCAAGGCGGGTCACACCAACTTCGGCGAAATGGGAAAAAGGCTGCATGTCATCGGCGCTCCAGGACCAGGCGCCAAACACCTGCCAACCCCGCTCGGGCACGGCGGCCTCGCCTTCTCTGGCCAATGTCTGGCGGAACTTGAACAGCAGCCCATCGCTCCCCCTGCGCAAGCGGCCGTCCATGGGGTCGATCTGTTCGCCGGTGTTATGAAAACCGTTCAGTTCGTAATGGTACGCATAAGGGTCCTGGGTAAAATCCGCTTTCGCCCCTACCCCGGCCAGCCAGGTGACACCGCTGGCGTCACCCGGGTCCCAGTCAAACCCCTTGGTACGTTTGAAGTAGTGCTGGGGGTTGGATTCGAACACCCCGCTGTGCAGGTAGTAACCTGAATCGAAACGGTATCGGGTGTAGCCACCCCAACTGCCGTAGGGGTACGGCAGGATACCGGTGGAGTTATCGATGACCGGGTCGTTGCAGGTGATCACGTTTTCACAGTTGGCCATGTAGAAGTGCTGACGGGCATTGCTGCGGCCCACTGCCAGTTCCAGGCGGTCCTGCAACAGGCGCTGGTTCCAGGTAAAGCGAGCCAGGTAGCCGGTATCGATGTCGTTGTGCATCGGTGCCCCGGCAAAGAAACTCCCGGCCTTGCCCTGCCAACTGTCCTGGGCGGGCTGCCCCTCGCCACGCATGAACGGGAAGAACACGTACTGCAGGTTGAACGATGCCCCGGCGATGTTGGCCAATGCATCAAGGTCGCCCTCGACTCCGGCAAACACGTTGCCGCTGTTGGCATAGTGGTAAGGGTCAGGGCCGGTATACAGGTTTTTCACCGACAGGTTCCACACTTGCAGGTCCAGCTTGATCGCCTCCTGTGCGTGGGCAGCACACGCAAAGGCGGTCAATGCAATGGACAAGGCGGTAACGCGAACGCCAGGCACCCAGGTGCCGCTCGGTTGAGCATTCATGATGCACTCTCTGTTTTTGTTGTTATGAAGTGCGACCTGAAACTACCGCTTCAGGAAGTCGCGCCTGGTGCATCGCAAGGGCTGTGCCAGCCCCCTGGACGCGGCGAAACTCCCTGTGCCATGGGGTTTGTGCAACGGTACCCGTTACCTGGCTTGATCAAATTGATCCGCTTTGATCAAGCTCGATGATCAACTCAGCCCTGCCCGTGCGCCTTCAGGCGGTAGGCCAGTTGCGGGCGGCTGATGCCCAGTTGCCGTGCGGCGGCGGACAAGTTGCCATTGCAGGCCTGCAACACCAGCCGGTATTGATCCAGCTGCTGGTTGTGGATAGCGTGCTTGAGCTCGGCCATGGGCGAGCCCTGCGGGTCAGGCTCACTGGCCGCTTTGCACAGGCTGCCGTCACCGCCCACACCCAGCCCGGTGCGGGGCGCCTGCTCACCGGACGGGAACAGGTGCTGGGTGCGGATGGCCGCTTGGCCGGGTGCCGCGATCACCCCCCGCTCCACCAGGTTTTGCAGCTCTCGCACGTTGCCGGGGTAGCTGTAGTTGAGCAGCGCTTCCACGGCCCGGGCACTGAACCCGGTAACCTGCTTACCGTGCAGTTGGGTGAAGTGTTTGAAGAAGTGCTCCATCAGCAGCGGGATGTCATCCCGGCGCTCGCGCAGCGGTGGCAGGTGGATGGGGAACACGTTCAGCCTGAAGAACAGGTCTTCGCGGAAGGTGCCACGGGCAATCGCCTCGCGCAGGTTGGCGTTGGTGGCAGCAATCACCCGCAGGTCGACCTTGATCGGCTTGTTGCCCCCCACCCGCTCGATTTCCCCCTCTTGCAAGGCGCGCAGCAGCTTGGTTTGGGCGCTCATGCTCAACGCCTGGATTTCATCCAGGAACAGCGTGCCGCCAGAGGCGCGCTCGAAGCGACCGGCACGCGCCTGCGTTGCACCGGTATAGGCCCCTTTTTCGGCACCGAACAGCTCGGCTTCCAGCAGGCTTTCCGGCAAAGCCGCACAGTTGACGGCCACCAACGGCTGTTGCGCGCGCGGGCTGAGCCGATGCAGCGCCTTGGCGAACACTTCTTTGCCCACCCCCGATTCACCGCTGAACAGCACCGTGGCACGGGTGGGTGCCACTTGCGCAATCTGATGACGGGCAACGCTGAACGCAGCAGAAATACCGACCATATCGTCCTGCAGCGGCAAGCTGCTGGCCGTGCAGGCAGGCTGTACCGCTTCGCCCTCGGGTGGCGACCAGATCGAGTTCATCTGAATGAAGTGCGAAGGGTCCCAGTAGCGCTGCTCGGCGCCGAGTTCATGATTGGGCAAGCGATCTGCCGTATCGCCGACAATCCGGCAGCAGCGGCCGCCTGCGGCCACGCATTCGACCTCACGGTACACCACCAGCTTGCCGATAAAGGCGCTGGCATAACCGGCGGCGTAGCCGAGGGTCATCCAGCACGCAGCCTCGTCGCCAACCCCGTAGTGGGCTATGTGCTCATGGGCTTCACGCGAGTCGTGCCACAGGTATTCCCCGTGGAAGTGGCCGCGTTCGATGTCCAGGTCAAGGTCGACCGTTTCCACCCGCACCACACCCTGCAACGCATGCAGCCGGCCGCCGGCAATGAACGAGCTGCGCTCGTCCGATGCCGGCCAGCGCTTGCGTACCAGCGCGGCATCCTGGCTACCCGCCGAATAACCGATGCGCATCAGGATGCGCCGCGCGCCTTCGCGCCCGACGCTTTCGATCAACTCGCGGCGCAATGCACCCAGCGCGCTGGAATGCAGCATGACCATGCTCTGGTCGTCCAGCCAGATACGCGCATCCTCATCTGAAAACCGCAGGTAGCGACGCAGGTCGGCCGGGGTCGGGCTGCTGGTTTCATAGGCCTGAGGGGAACGCGACACAGCTTCGCGGGGTGCCGCGATGGATGAACGACTCATACCTTCTCCTATTGTTCTTGTTCTGCGCACGGGCGGTGTCACGCGATGGCCAGGCCGATATTTGATCATCAACTTTTGCCAGCTTGATCAACAAAGATCAAGGCTTGCGCCGCTCCAGCCCCGGCTCAAGGCCTTGTATGCAAGGGCCTGGGGCTGGCCTGCGCAATTGGCCTAGCGTTTGCTATCACCTGCTGGCGGACGCCTTTGAACGTCGCGTATTCCAATAACAATAATCATGCAGGAGATACACCATGCGCCGCTGGTTCTCTTCCTACGAAAACCGCTTGCTGTTCGTGCTCAGCCTCAGTTTCGGTTTTGTTTTCTTCGACCGTAATGCAATGAGTTTCCTGGCGCCCTTCGTGGCCGACGACCTGTCCTTGAGCAACACCCAGATCGGCTTGCTGGTATCGGCCTTGTCATTGACCTGGGCACTGTCCGGGTACCTGCTTGGCGCCCGTTCCGACCGCAGCGGGCGCCGCAAGCCTTACCTGTTGGTGGCCGTGATCGTGTTTTCGGTGTGCTCGTTCTTCTCCGGGCTGGCCAGCACCTTCTTCATGCTGCTGGCTGCCCGCCTGCTGATGGGGGTGGCCGAAGGCCCGATACTGCCTATCTCGCAAACCCTGATGGCGATGAACTCCACGGCAAGCCGCCGCGGCCACAACATGGGCATCATGCAGAACTTTGGCAGCAACCTGCTGGGCTCATGCATAGCGCCCCTGCTCCTGGTGGCCCTGGCCAGCCACTACCACTGGCGCCTTGCATTCATCGTCGCGGGCATCCCCGGGTTGATTGCCGCGTGCATGATCTGGAAGTACGTACGCGAGCCCAGGGAGGTAGTCATTGCCCAGCCGACGACACCGTCCGCCTCGCAGCCCGTCGCAGCAGGTTCGCTGTTAGAACTGCTGCGTTATCGCAACGTCTGGTTGAGCATGCTCATCGCCTGTTTCTACGTGGCGTGGATGGTGCTGGGGTGGGCGTTCATGCCGGTGTACTACATGAACGAGCGGCAGTTCGGCTCTACCGAAATGGGTATCTTGATGAGCGTGCTGGGTGCCAGTGCCACGCTCTGCAGCTTCATCGTGCCTGCGCTTTCCGACCGCCTGGGCCGGCGCATGGTAGTGGTGGTGTTCTCCCTGATCGGGGCGCTCACGCCGCTGACAGCGCTGTATTTTCAAGGGCCGTTCTGGATGCTTTGCACGGTGTTGTTCATCACCTGGTCGGCCAGCGGAGTGGCGCCGATCTTCATGGCCACCATTCCATCAGAAACCGTACCGGTTCATCGCATTGCCGCCTGCGTCGGGCTGGTGATGGGCATGGGTGAAGTGGTCGGCGGCGTGCTCAGCCCGGTGCTGGGCGGCTGGCTGGCGGACATTCATGGTCTTGGCGCACCGTTGCTGCTACAAGCAGGGTGCGCAATCGTTGTTGGAGTGCTGGGGTTGGGGCTGATTGAAACTGCCCCCCTGCGCGCAGTCGGGCGCAGCAACCTGACGGCGGTAAGCGAGTAGCGGTCCAGAGGCTCCGAACCGGGATCCTGGGGACGCCATGCAGCCCCGGGGTTCAGGTATAGCCCTGTTCTGTGAGCCAACGTCGCACCATTTTCTGATGCTCAACCTGCTGTCCCTCAAGCACAGCACTGAGCGCCAGGCCAGCCTGAAGCCCGCGAACTATCGGTGCCAGTTCTACACCTTGCAAATGCCAAACCCCCAGCGGCTGGTCCGCCGTCACCACGACCTCGGCTTCATCCACCAGCCCGTCACGCAGCACCGGCCGCCGCTCAACCCGCACCGCTTGCCAATCAGCCGCCTGATGCAGGGGTTGCGCATCCGGCCAACCCTGGCGCCGGGCCCAGAACGGTTGCCCCACCCGGCTTTGTTCCTGGGCATAGAAATCCCGGCCAATGCGGGCAAAACGCAAGAACAGCTGCTCGACCCGCTGCTGGTGAAACTGCCGCGCCAGCTCGGCCCGCTCAGGCCTGCGCAGCAACGTGTTGATCACCACCGGCGCCTGCAATGCCGAAGAGAGCGACTGAAAAATCCCGTTGCCCGACAGCGGGTCAACAGCCATGGCGGCATCCCCCACCCGGATCCAGTCCTGCCCGACACATTCACCCGCCAGAATGGCGCTACTGCTGCGTGCATGCACCTGTGCCGGTATCAATGCCTGATCGTTGAACAGTTCAGCGACCAACGCACTGCGGCCCCGCAACGCCACGCAGTACGCTGCCAGCCCAGCCTTTCCCGGCAGCCCGGCAGCGTCCTGGGTGACTTGCCAGTAACAGCGGCCATCTTCCAGCCGTGCCATCCACGCCCAGCCATCCTCCAGGCTCTCCACCGCCGACGCAGGCGCACCCGGGCTACCCTGCCAGACATTGAGCAGGCTGACCGTTTCCGGCCCACGCAGGCGGTCTGTGGCCAGGGGTGCCTGACGGCCTCGAGCCTCGACCAGGAAATCAGCAGTCAGCACCTGCCCATCGTCCAGGCGCACATGATGACCGACCCCCTGCACGACCTCACGCACCCGCCCCTCGACCACACTCACGCCTGCGCGCTGAAGGTCTTCGCGCAGCGCCTGGTCAAAGCGTTGCCGGTCGAGCAAAAACTCCTGGTTCATCTGCAGATGCTGGCCGTTCCAGCGTACCTGGCGGGTGGCCGGCATGGCCGCCTGGCTCAAGGCCCCACCCAGGCCTGCATGACGCAAGCCCTCCAGCACCCGCTGCGAAACGCCTTCAACTGCCGCGAAACGGCGCCACTGCGACACCACCGTCACGGTGTAACCCAGCCGCCGCAAGCCAATGGCCGTGGCGGCACCCGCAGGGCCGGCGCCCAGCACCACAATGCGCAGCTCAGCCATGGCGGGCTCCTCGTCGCTCGGGCCCCTTGAAGGCCGCATGTTCACGCAACCAGTCATGCACCTGCTGGCGGTCCATCCCCTGGGCATCACGCAGCAAGGCGGCAATCTTCCCGCTCAACGCCGCGCAACCCAGGCTCGCACCCGCCCGCTCACTCGCACCCACGTACGCGCCAAAATCCGCCTGTCGAGTACCCAGCCACGACCACTGGCCCGGTGCACAGCGGGCGTCGCCAGTGACCCGAATGACACCCGGGTAGCTGGCCGGGAACACCGGCCCACCCTGCGCCGGGCTGGATGCACACAACAGCACACCTGCGGCCAAAGCCTCGGCACAGGCCTGGTGCAGCACGGGCCGGTCCTGCTGCAAGCCCAGGCTCAGGTTGACCAGCGTGGCCCCCGACTCCACCAGCCACAGCAATGCGGCAGCCACCTGCAACGCACTGGTGCTGGCCTGGGCACTGAACACCTGGGCTACCAGCACCGACACAGGACCAGCCTGGTGTTGCAAGCTGGCGAGCACTGCACTGCCGTGCCCAAGTTGGTCGGGGAGCATTTCACCTTCGCGCAACTGGCCGTCTTCCAGCCAGAAACGGCGGGCGTCCCGCAAGCCGTTGGCCTGCTCCGGCGAGCAGCCGCTGTCGATGATGCCAACGCGCACGTCAGTGCCCATGCTTGATCACCTCCTGCGCCAGCACCTGCAACTGGCCGTCATGCAGTTGCAGGTGCAGGTCGGCATCGGCCAGGGTCGAAGCCCGGTGGCTGATCAGGATGCGCGTGCGGCCGGCGAACAGCTGGTCGATGGCCGCGATCACTTCACGTTCGGTGGCCTCATCCACCGCCGAAGTGGCCTCGTCCAGCACCAGGATCGCCGGGGCCTGCAACACTGCACGAGCAATGGCGATGCGTTGTTTCTGCCCCCCGGACAACTGCTGGCCACGCTCGCCCAGCAAGCCATCCAGGCCCAACGGCAGGCTGTCGACGAGGCTGTCCAGCCGCGCCAGGCGCACCACCCGTTCCAGTTCATCACGGCTGGCCTCGGGCACGCCATAAGCCAGGTTCTGCGCCAGGGTGCCACGGAACAGCACGATGTCCTGGCTGACCACGGCGATTCGCCGGCGCAGCGCAGCCAGGTCCAGGTCGCGCAGGTCGACGCCGTCCAGCAGGATGCGCCCGGCGTCCGGGTCGTAGAAGCGCTGCAGCAGGTCGATCAGGGTTGACTTGCCCACGCCGGAGGCACCGCTGATGGCGACTTTCAGGCCACCCGGGATGCTCACCTGCACGTTGTTCAGTACCGCACCCTGGCGCCCCTCATGGGCAAAGCTCAGCGCCTCCAGGCGCAACTCGCCTGGGCCATCGGGGATGGGCTGCGGATTGACTGCCTGATGCACGGTCACCGCTTCGCGCTTGAGCTCCATGACCCGCCCCAGGCTCACGGCCATGCGCTGCACCGCCACATACAGGCCCAGCAGGCTCTGCACCGGCCCCACGGCCATGCCCATGTAGGTAGAAAAGGCGATCAACGCGCCCAACTGCCAAGTACCCTGGATCACCCACCAGCCACCGACCAGGAACGCACAGGCGCGGCACCACGAGGTGAGCGTGCCGGGGATGGCCTGGGTGAAGAATTCGGTCACCTGCACCTTTAACAGCTGGCGCATGTAACCTTGCCCAAGCTGGTCCAGGCGCCCTGCTTCCCGGCCTTGCTGGCCGGCCGCCTGGATGAACTTCATCGCCGGCAGGGTCTCGACCAGAAAAGACGACACATCCGCCGAGCGCTCACGCAGGTTGCGCACTTCGCGTTCCACCTTGCGCCGCATCCAGCGCAGCCACAGCACCTCGATCGGCACCAGCAGCGCCAACAACAGGGACAACTGCCACGACAGCATCAGCATCAACGCCACCGCGCCCACCAGGCCGATCACCGCCGACACCGCCGAGAACAGCGAGTCCACGGCAAAGCGCTGGATCTCTGCCACATCGCCATCCAGCCGCGAAAGAATGTCGCCGATACGCCGCCGCCCGTAAAAGGTCGGCGACAACTGTTGCAGATGGCGGTAAAGGTCGTCGCGCAAGGCGAACAGGATGCGCCCCGACAGGCGCGTGTGCAGGTAGCGGTTGACCCCAGCCAGCACCGTGCCCAGCAGGCCCGCGCCGATCATGATTGCCGCCATGTGCCAAAGCGTTTGGTAATCCTTGGCCAGCAGCCCCTCATCGATCAGGGTCTTGACCAGCCAGGGTTGCGCCAGCGCCAGCAGCGATGCACCCAGCGACAAGCCGAGCAACAGGCCGATGGCACGCCGGTGTGGGCGCACGAAACCATACAGCCAGGCCAACGCCTGGCGCATGAGTACAGGGTCGCTGGAATCCACCAGCCTTGCGAACAGGCCGCCCACGTCAGCCGCGCAACTGCTTGAGCTTGCGGTACAGCGTCGCCCGGCTGATACCCAGTGCCTCGGCGGCGGCCGAGACGTTGCCCTGGTGGCGCGCCAGAGCACCGCGGATCTGTTCCAGTTCACTGTCCTTGAGGCTGCCGGAGGGCGCTGCGCTGCTGGCGAGTTCGTCCAGCAGGCAGTCGGTAAGGTGATCGAGTGTCAGCACCTGCTCGCCATCCTCGCGCATGGCCAGGGCGGTGCGCACCACCATTTCCAGCTGGCGGATGTTGCCAGGCCAGTCGAAGCCTTCGAGCAACGCGGTCAACGCCGGGTCGAGGGTTACGCCACGCGCATCAGCCTTGTCCAGCAGGCCCTGGATGATCGCCGCCAGGTCATCACGTTCGCGCAGGGCCGGCAGGCGCAGCGACACGCCGTTGACCCGGTAGAACAGGTCTTCACGGAAGTGTTGTTCCTGCACCAGGCGCTTGAGGTCGCGGTGGGTGGCGCAGATCAGCGCCACGTCGATGTCCTGCTCGTCACCCGCCCCCAAGGGTGCTACGCGGCGCTCCTGCAGCACCCGCAGCAGGCGTGCTTGCAGGGCCAGCGGCATGTCGCCGATTTCGTCGAGGAACAGCGTGCCGCCATGGGCCTGCATCAGCCGCCCGACCATGCCACCCCGGCGCGAACCGGTGAAGGCGCCCTCGCGATAGCCGAACAGCTCGGACTCGATGAGCCCTTCGGGAATGGCCGCGCAGTTGACTGCCACAAACGGTTTGTCGGCACGCGGGCTGGCCTGGTGCAAGGCCCGAGCGACCACTTCCTTGCCGGTACCGGTTTCGCCCAGCAGCAACACTGGCAAACCATTGCCAAGCCCCTGGCGAGCCATGCGCAGGTTGCGCGCCAGGCGTTGATCACCTCCGGCCAGAGCATCGAGTGCAGGCGACTGTTTGCTCAAGGCCGGCTTGCCAGGTGGTGTGCTGGGGCTGACCCGGCCATGGCGCGGCAGCTGTAGGGCACGGAAATAGAACTCGCCCTTGGCGGTCTGCACGCTGCTCACCCCGCCCTGCCACAGGCGAGCGATAAAGGCCGGGGAACGTTCGCCCAG
The DNA here is from genome assembly GCF_001753955.1 of Pseudomonas sp. NBRC 111139. NCBI lineage: Bacteria > Pseudomonadati > Pseudomonadota > Gammaproteobacteria > Pseudomonadales > Pseudomonadaceae > Pseudomonas > Pseudomonas sp. NBRC 111139. The sequence continues at coordinate 88,014 of NZ_BCBP01000024.1, read as the reverse complement.
CAGGTCGGTGCTACGCCGCCCAATCAGTTCGTGACGCGGCACCTGCAACAGCTGGCAGGCACTGTCGTTGGCAGCCAGCACTTCGCCGTCCAGGCTCAGGGCCAACAGGCCGTGCCAGGCACTGTTGAGGTACTGCGGGCGGCTGTGGAAGGCCAGCACCAGGTGCTCCGGGTGGCACAGGCCAAACAGGCGGCTTTCAATGTTGCCGGCTGCCAGCATCAGGGTCGACAGGCTGTCCTGCGGTTGCGCCATCACCCCTTCGCGGGTGATGTCGAGCACGCCGATCACCTCGCCGCGCGGGTCGCGCAGCGGCACGGAAGTACAGGAGAACGGGCTCAGGCGGTCAAGGTAATGTTCGCCGCAGTTGATCAGCGTCGGCCGGCCTTCGACCACGGCCGTGCCGATGGCATTGGTGCCACGCAGCGATTCGCTCCAGCAACTGCCCGGGTGCAGATCGCGCAGGCCTTCGCGTTGCAGCACGTGCTTCTGGCCTTCGATGGCCAGCACGTTGGCCTGGGCATCGCCGAGGATGACGATGCCAGCCTTGCCCTGGCGCGCGACCAGGTAGTCGAGTTCGGGGGTAACGGCATCGATCAGCAGGCGGTTGCGCTCCAGCAGCAGGCGCAGGTCATGGCCCTGTTCCAGGCCCAGGCCGACCTGCTCGCCCTGCAGGCAGTCCAGGCCGTGGCCCAGGCTGCGGCACCAGGAGGCGTCGATCTCGTCGCGCAGCATGCCCAGTGGTAGTTCGCCTTCGCTGGCCAGCTTCAGGCGGGCCTCGCGGGATTCGTGCAGCGGGTCGTGGGCGTTTGTTATAAGTTGTCGCGCCATTTTCTACTCCGGCTGTGCCCCGCGATGTGACGGGGTACGGGCTTGGGAATTTTCCGCAGTGTGCGGGAGAAATGGCTGGCCGTCATCTGGTAGTGAATGGATTGGGGTGTAGCTGGCCAGGTTACTTTAAGCGGGCGCAATCCCTGTGGGCGCTGGCTTGCCGGCGATCACCGGCGTTGCCGGTGCGATCCACCGCGTCGCCTGCTTCGCGGGCTTGCCCGCTCCCACAGGGTGGCACCAAGCCTGAGGACTGCGCATACCTGTGGGAGCGGGCGAGCCCGCGAAGCAGGCCCTCGAGGTCAATCAGGGATATCGATCGCTATCACCAATACCCAAGCCCCGTCAGGCACTCGACGCCGCCTTCCGCCCAGCCAGCTGCTGCCTCTCCACCCCATCCAGCAACGCCTCCACCACCGCCTTGGCCGAATCCAACCCATGGTCATTGCTCAACAGCAGATCACGGCAGGTGCCCTTGGCCAGTTCCAGCGCCTTGAGGTTGGTCGCAAACGCCCCTTTCAGCAGCGTGGACAGGTGCACCAGCGCATCTTCGTAATCCACGCCGGAACGAACGGCGAACAACGGTGGATGGCTGCATTCGCAGGTGGAGAAACTGGAGGCCGCCGTGGTGGCGCGTACAGGAGGATCAGGTAAGCCTTTTGTCATTGTGTCGCTCCTTGATTCACTGGAGTCGCCACACAACGTGACCAAACGAATGGGTGGCGACTGTACGCGGGTTGGTCAACCGGGAATCAAGGAAACCGGCGCGCACGGAGGCGCCCCACGCACAGCCGCCATAAAACGAAACAGCCGGGCACAAAAAAGCGCCAACTGTATCGCAGAGCGGGCGCTTGTGCGCCTTGATGATTGCGGGTGACCAAACCCGACTGCTGGATTGACAGCAGCGGGAAAAGACTACCGAGGTCAGGGAAGGGTTTCAAGCTGAGGGCATGCGCAGTAACACTTCTGTTGCCTGATCGCACTCCTGGCGGGCTGCCACAACCGCCGCTCGATCCCCTGCGCCACCAAGTGCTCCACCGCCGCTTCAATCGCCGACAGCACGCACAGCTGCGCCGGTTCATTGGTGGGATACCCCACCTCGGCTTCCAGCAGTTTCTTGAACTCGATGAACTTGAACACGCCGGCACTGCGCCCTACCGCGTCGATGGTCTTGCTGGTCATCACGTTGGCCAGCACCTGCCGTGCACACGTCCACAGCGCGCAGGTTGACGGTGACCTGGTCCACCCGGTACTCGCCGGAGATGTCGATCCCCAGGTAGCAGGCACCTTCGCCACCGCTGCGCACGTTGGTGTCGGTTGGGCCTCATCTGGTTGATGGAGCCCGTTAGGGTTGAGCAAGGAAGATAAACACTGAGTTACAAATATCAGAAGCTTCCTACTTGGCGCCAAATCATCAACACCCCGTTTATTTCCATCCCTCCACGGCGCTCGTACCCTTCCAGTACACCCTCACCCTGAACGCTACTCCACGTTGCAGCGCCCACAGGGCTGTGCCCCGCGCATCAAGGACATGCCATGTACCGACAATCCGATCTGCGCTTCAGCTTCCAGCCCTTGGCCGGTGATCATGAATTCGAGGTAGTTTCATTCGAACTTGACGAAGCCATCAGCGCACCCTTCCAGCTGAGGCTGGAATTGATCAGTCACGAGGATGACGCCGACTTCGGTAATTTGCTCGATAAACCGGCGCTGTTCACTATTTGGAAAGGCCAGCGCCCACTGCGCTTCGTGCACGGTCTGATCAGCACGTTCAGCCAGGGCGAAACCGGCTTTTACCGCACTCGTTACCACGCCTTGGTCGAGCCGACGCTGGCCCGGGCCGAGTTGCGTTCAAACTGGCGCATCTTCCAGCAAAAAACCGTACCGCAAATCCTTGAACTGATGCTGCAGCGTCAAGGCATCAGCCGTTATGAAATCAGGAGCATCGGTGAGCACCAGGTACGCGAGTTCTGTGTGCAGGCCGGTGAAACCGACCTCCATTTCATCGCCCGCCTGGCGGGCGAAGAGGGTTTCGTCTATTGCTTCGAGCACACGCCGAAACACCATCAACTGGTCATCACCGACCGGCTACTGACGCTGGGACAGATCAGCCGATGGGCAACAACTGCCGATGAAGACAATGAAGGCTTTTTCGAACAGGACGAGGTCGGTCCCGACCAGGTACTGTACCGGGCCATGGGCGGTGGCGATCAGGCCAGGCCTTGCCTGAAGCGCCTGCATTACAGCGAACAGGTTCGTACTTCGCGGCAGGTGCAACGTGACTACACCTTTACTAACCCACAGTATCGGCAGGAACACCGAGCATCCGACAGTCGTATCACCCATCAGTCCCGGAACTATGAGCGTTTCGACTACCCCGGCCGTTACAAGCGTGATGCGGTTGGCGTGCCCTTCACAGCCAACCGTCTCACCGCCCTGCGTCATGATGCCTGCATTGCGGAGGTTGAAGGCGACGATGTACGGCTGCAGCCAGGCCTGAGTTTCACCCTTGTCGAACATCCCCGCAAAGATCTCAACGCACACTGGCGCGTGATGCGTGTGCACCATGAAGGCAGCCAATTCACCAGTCTGCAGGAAGAAGCAAGCGGTGCCGATCAGAGTACACGCTACACACAGAAAGCCGTGCTGGTGCCCGGCCGAATCGAATGGCGACCCGCACCGCTGGACAGGCCTCGTATCGATGGCCCACAGATGGCTACCGTTGTCGGTCCAACCGGCGAAGAGATCTATTGCGACGAATGGGGGCGAGTCAAGGTCAGCTTCCCATGGGATCGGGAAAGCAACAACAATGAGTTCAGCTCCTGCTGGGTACGCGTGTCGCAAGGCTGGGCCGGGGGCAGCTGGGGCTCGATGGCCATCCCGCGCATCGGCCAGGATGTGATCATCCAATACGTCAACGCCGACCCCGACCAACCAATGATCACCGGACGCACCTACTGCGGGGATCAACTGCCACCCTATGACCTGCCGGAACACAAGACCCGCATGACCATCAAGAGCCAGACCCACAAGGGCAATGGCTTCAACGAATTGCGATTCGAAGATGAACTGGGTCGCCAAGAAGTGTTCATGCATGCAGAAAGGGATATGAACACCAAGGTCAAGCACGACCAGACCCTCAATGTCGGTAACGACCGCACCACTGCAACAGGCCGGGACCACACCACCAGCATTGCGCGTGACGAATCAATCGAAACAGGCCGGGACCGCCGCGATCATGTTCACCAGGACCGTTTCACCAGGATCGACCGCAACGACATCCACACGGTCGGTAACTCAAGCCGCACCAAGATCACCGCCGACCACAGCCTGAACATCGGCGGCGACCAGTCTCTTGTCATCGAAGGCACGCGTGCCATTGAGGCCCGCACGGCGCAACGCCTGTTGACCCGGGCGTACATGCTTCAGGGTACGGAACGGATCCACATCCGTGGTCCGAGCGGCAAGATCATTTTCGATGCCGACGGTATCACCATCGAAGCGCCCAACATCCGCTTCAAAGGCAACGTCACCTACCAGACACCGGTACAGGCCCAACTCGATGCCATCGAAGCCGCTGTCCGCGAGGGCTCGCCGCTGATCGAAGAGTGCCCTTTTGCCGGTGAGGATGACGCATGAGCCTGCACCGCCAACTAACTGAGGGAAGCCTGTGCACGGGGACCGTGAACGCAAGCCTGTTCGTGCTTGCCGAAGCGTCGGCCAATCCGGACCTGCTGGGTAGGCTGGAGTTTCATGCCAGCCAACACCACAGCCTTTGGTATCTGGAATATGACGCCGGGTTGGAGAGGCATGCCCCAATACTCTTCCAACTCATCGCGGGCAGCGAAGTGGACGCGTGGCTAGGCGCACTGAAGGGGCGTTTCACCGGTACCGTGATCGAGGCCGCCTTGCCCCTTGAAGCGCTCGCACGGCACCTGCGCCGCTTTGGCAAAGCTCAGGCAGGACGACGTCGTTATTTTTTGAGGCTTGGTGACCCCCAATCATTAAGCCTGTACGTCGCCTCACTGACCTACCGCCCAGACATCCTGGGCCGGCTGTTCGACAACGGACGGGTACGCAGGCTCTACTTCCACGATGCGCGCACCGGGCTTGCGCTCGGCGCACAGCCGCTGTTTGAGCAAGCAGAACATGGCAGCGAACGGGAGGGCTGCCTGGCTTGGCTGCCACTGCGCCATGAGGTGTCGGGATGATTCTGCAAAGTCTGGATCTGGATGCACTACAAGGGGCGGTACTGTGGTCAACCAACCGCAGGCTGTCTGACTTCCTGCTAGAGACGTTGAATGGTTCGCTTCCACGCTTTCATACCCGCGGCGAGGATGTTCCTCCCTTCGTAGCCAAAGCGGGGGCGCTCGTCAGCAAAAACGGTTACACCTGCGGCAAGGAGTACAGCTTGCTCGTGCTCAGCCATTTATTGTTAGGCTTGGGGTGGTGGGCCGATCCCGCGTGCGAATCGGTGTGGTCAATCAGACAAGCACCTGGCCTCACCCAGAATGAGCAACTTGACCTGCTGACCATGCAGGCGGCAAATCACCGTTCACGGTGGGAGCGTCAGCTTACCCCCATGCACGACATCACACTGGGGATGTTGCGCTGGACCGACGACGACCGCGACCAAGACCGCCGGTGGCGATCGCTGGAACAACTGATGGCCCTGCGTGGCGTACCTGAAGACGCATATCATGCGTGCTATTGCCGCTATGAGTCGGATGCCTGCAGCCGCTATGCGCTGCCCGTCATCGACCACGTGGAGCTTAACGGAAACGAAATCCGCGCCTATCGCTATTACGGCAAACGGCTACCGCAGCCCTCCGACGACCTGCACAAGCTGTCCCAATTGTCCCGCAACCGAGTGCTGCTGCATGTCCTCCTGGCCATAGCATTCGGTCGTTACTTCTTCCTCAACCCTTTGTTCACTCCCTGGGTGAAGTCGCTGGAGGCCACCGACTCGCCCAGCGAGCGACGCCACGCGTTGGCAAGTCAACTTGCAGCTCATCAACAGGCACTCAAGGAGCCGAGCCCGCATGTTTGAATCATCTGCTTTACAAGCCTTGAGTCATGCCGCACTCAACGGAGCGCTACCCATTCCTCCAGACATTTGCGTGCCGTGCTCTCTTCCCGGTGCAATGTTTTCGCTCGACGGTGGTGATGGCTGCGACCAGTTACTGGGCATTCCGTCGCAGAACGGCGTTGGCCCCGCTTGGTTTCGCAACAACCCCTGGATCCGCGACCCAGTACGCAATCACCGCGACACCTTCCTCCAGCAAGTGCTGGAACATGCTGGCGATACGCTGGGCAATGCCTGGCTGGCAGATTTTTACGCCTTTGCCGCTCGCGAAAAGCTGCAATTGGTATGCATCGACGATGAAATCCGCCTGGACGAACTGGCCCCGCCAGTACTCGACCACATGGGCAAGCGCGACCAGCAAGGCTTCGGCTTCACCCTGCACAGCAATTTCCTGTTCACCGACCACAAGATCTACTTCGCCACCTTCACCCACGTAGAGTGGCGCGAAGCGCAACGGGAAGAATACATCGACGAGCACGGCACCCAGCGCATCAGTCCACCCTACACCTGGCACACACCCAGCGGCCTGTACCCAATCAACCTGGCCTGCGAACAGCTGGCCCGCCACTATGCCGAAGCCAAGGGCCGCGCACGCCTGTGGCAAGGCGTTATCGGTGCGGGCGAATTCGCCCTCGGGCTTCTGGCAGTCATCCCGGTGATGCGGGGTGTCAAGGGTGCCCTCACCCGCGGCCGCTATGCTTTCGTCGCCCTGGAAGCCGCCCTGGCAGCAGACGCCATGATCGATGGCAGCAGCCGCATGATCACCGGCGAAGGCCTGAGTATCGGCGAGCAGTTCTTCACCGACCTGGCGCGCCTGGCCGACCCAGGCACCGCCGAGGCACGTGGCAAGCAAGTGTTCATGGCCATCAACCTGGCCTTGCTGCTGCCGGCCGCCATGGGCGGCGCCCGCTGGCTGATGCACAAGCTGCGGCCTGGGAGTATCACTACCGTGCACCTGGACAACGCCGCACTGTCGCAAGAAGACGTCCGTCGCCTGGGCAACCGCAGCGCTGGCGAAGTCACCGTACTGGAAACCCGCATCCAGCGCCGCACCCGCGAAGGTGAGCTATCGGTCACTGCCCGCGAACTGCACTCGGTAGACCGCAATGCCAGCCAGGTCGCACTCGACGTGGTCGGCGGCAAGGCCGACTACGCCTTCATGGCCACCACCCTGCGTGACCGGCTGGTGGCACTGATCCAGCACAGCGTCGGCCCAGTGCGTATGGGCGGTAGCCTGACCCGCGTCGTCGCCGATGCCGGCGAAGAAGCCTTGGCAGCGGCCCTGGTCAGTCACTGGAAGGTCAAGCCCGAAAACATCCTCGGCATGAGTACCCACCCCTCCCGGCCCAGCCAGTTCGGCTTGAAGAACAAGAGCGACCAAGGCATCGACATGCTGGTGTACGTACCGCCTCCGCCTTCGATGACGGTACGAAATCCGACGACGCAGGAAATGCGCCATCACATTGATGGGCTGAAAGGCACGGCGCCGCTGAACGAGCTGAAGTTCGAGGCGGGGACGTTGTTGGTGATAGAAGTGAAGACGACCCTTGGAAAAAGCAGGACGCCTGGATTCCTGAACACACAAATGGCCGGCGGAAGTGCGAATGTGGAGCGTATACAAAGATTGATAGCACGAAGGAAGGGAGGCTGGAACATCGACAACCTGAAGGTAGCAATGCCTGAGATTGCAGCCAAAGCAACACATCTGCGCAATGCAATGAGCAGCGGAAAAATCTCATACCTTCACGCGCAGGTGTTTCTTGCTCCTAGCGGACAGCTAAACAAGGTTGCGGGCAACTCGACCGGAATTCAGATAAATACCTGGTGACGAAAATGGCATCAACCTCTAGATCTCGACTAACCAGTAGCCTCAGAAACATTCGCGATTGGGCATCATCTGACGCATCACTTGAAAGACGCAGAATCACTGATTACATACAAGGGAATGACAGCATCGCTATTGCCGCCGACGAAGTATTCAGGCTCGGCATGAATAGCATAGGAGACAGTCTACTCCAAGCCGCTGAAAACCCATACGCGAAAGCGCCCCAAACACTGGCTACGGGCATATTGAGGCTATTAGTAGGAAACAGCGTAATCATCGAGAATCTTAAAGGCACTTCCCGAACCGGCCTTGATGATCTGGATGGCATCACCCATGTAATGCTATGCGCCCTGGCAACCGGACAATTTACGGTGGTAGTACCTTGCCATGATGCAGTCTTCTCCGGCATTAACAATGGCTACGGTGTGAGAGATGGTCACAATCCACCGATTGGCACCACGCTACGTTACGCCGCCTTTGGCCTGAGCATCATCGGCGACTGGCTAGACAAACCGCTAGACCTCGACAAACACGCCCTGCCCCGCGACCCTGCCTGGGGCCAGCTGGTCGCTCACTGGCGCGAGCCCGACCCCGACAAGCTGATGCCGATGCTGGTCACCGCCTGCGATACCCACGTTGAACGCATCGCCCTGACTTCCCGCGAACTCGACTCCGGCAGCTTCGAATTCGGCTCGCCCTTTGAAGCCGTCTACCCTGCCGAAATCCTCGCCATTCTCAACCTGCGGCGCTCGATGGGCCTGCCAAACCCTTCCATCGACCACCCACTGATGAAGACGCCCTACGCTCAGCTGACCTGCCCGCCAGGCATGCGCTTCGAGCCGGATGAGTTACTGATGAGTTTCCTGGCTGCGGCCTGCAAGTATGATCCCGATGCCGTACCGGCTGGGCTTTACGAAGCCGTCGTGCAGAACAGTGCAGAGGATTGAGCGATGTCCAGAAAAGGCGCAATTCGCAAAGGCGACCCTCACAGTGGCGGAGGCCGGATGGGGGAAGGAAGCGGGATGGTTGTCAACGGGCGGCCGCAATGCATCCTTGGTGATCATGCGCCCTGCCCGCTTCATGGTGGGACATTTGCACTGGTATCTGGCGGTGATCGTGGTGTGCTGTGCAACGGTATTGCGTTGGTGTTCGAGCCGGCAGAGCTTGCGTGTGGATGCAGGGTTTCATCCACCTGCTCGGGACCTTACGCCAAAGATGAATGAGCGCGCAGCGGATCTTCGGGGCTTGTTCCACACATTGGTTTCGGGCCAATTAATCTTTTGCCAATGCGCCCTCACCTGACAATCAGCGGAGCAACCCTCGATATCGGATCGGACAAACGAGGCGGATAAAGATAACCACACAGAAGTGGCCGGACCGAAACAAGTGTGTGCGGGCTTGCCGCGCGGGCGGCGTTCGATCTTACAGGCGCCCAATCCCGATCGCCAAGCACCTGGACGCCCCGCCCTCAGTCCTGCACCGCATTCCCGCGCCCGGCCAACGGTTGCCTCTCAACCCCATCCAGCAACGCCTCCACCACCGCCTTGGCCGAATCCAACCCATGGTCATTGCTCAACAACAGATCACGGCAGGTGCCCTTGGCCAGTTCCAGCGCCTTGAGGTTGGTCGCAAACGCCCCTTTCAGCAGCGTGGACAGGTGCACCAGCGCATCTTCGTAATCCACGCCGGAACGAACGGCGAACAACGGTGGATGGCTGCATTATCGCGACACAAGGTCCACACATCGACCGCGCAGGTGCCGTTGAATCTGCTTCAAGGCTGCTGATTCTGGCTCAAGAACTTGTCCACCGTGGCCTTGCCATCAGCTGGATCCCCCGCCACCTGCCACAACCGCCGCTCGATCCCCTGCGCCAGCAAGTGCCCCACCGCCGATTCAATCGCCGACAGCACGCACAACTGCGCCGGTTCATTGGTGGTATACCCCACCTCGGCTTCCAGCAGCTTCTTGAACTCGATGAACTTGAACACGCCGGCACTGCGCCCTACCGAGTAGATGGTCTTGCTGGTCATCACGTTGGCCAGCACCTGCCCGGTGCGCACGTCCACAGCGCGCAGGTTGACGGTGACCTGGTCCACCCGGTACTCGCGGGAGATGTCGATGCCTAGGTAGCGGGCGCCTTCGCCGCCGCTGCGCACGTTGGTGTCGTAGGCAATGATGCCGCCCTCCAACATCAGGTTGGCGGCCTGCAACGGTGGTAGCTCGCCCATGATGTTTTCCGCCACATCAGGCTTTTTCTGCGATGCGCGGATGATCTTGCGCTCGGTCAGCAGGTTCTGCAGCCCTTCACGCTCCAGCACCACGAACCAGCCGCTGGCACTCAAGGCGTCCATCAACATGCTGGCCGCGCCTTGGGTGACGCTGGTGGAAAACGAGCTGGCCGGGGTCGGCTTGTACTGCCCGGTCTGGTCGCGGAAGCCGTACACCACGGCCATCAGCCGGCCTTTGGGCCGTGGCATGTTGATCAGGTCGTAGTAGGTCGAGGCCCGAGGGGTCAGGGTCGGGGTTTCCGAGTCCTGTTCGGCCGACATGGGTTCGCGCAGGCTGCAACCACTTTGCAGGCCCAGGGCGGTGAGGATCAGCAGCGCGCTCAGCAGACGTTTCATGGTGTTCTCTCCCCAACATAAAAGCCCTTCCCTCTCAGGGGTTCAGGCCGCTGACCTCAATGATCGAAATTTCTCCTGTGGCACGATCGGTGACCTTGATGCTCAAGGCCCCGGAATCGTCGATGACGTCGATGAGAAACGCATCGGTCGCCATGCTGCCGGTGTTGCCGTTACTGATGTTGTCCAGCAACTGCGACAACATCCGCGACTCCAGCTGGTTGCTGAAGCGCTCAAGGGCCGTGGTGCCGGTAAAGGCCGAGGCGCGGTCCTTGAGGTCCGGGTCGTCGTAGTCGTTCTGCGCCTGGGCGTTGTTCAGCAGCCAGGTGCCGTTCAACGGGTTGCCGCCAAAGGCCGGGTTGACCGGGGTGTACACCAGCTCGGTGGCCTGGGCAGCACAGGCGCTGGCCAGCAGGCAGGCGGCAATGCAACGGGGTATGCGGTGGTTCATAGCTCGTCCCTCTCCAAGTCGGTGGTGTCCTGTAGCAGGCGTTGCAGCTTGCGTTGAATGATCTGCTGCTTGACTAGGTCGGCAGCGGCGACGGCCTCGTCTTTGAGCTCGGTGGTATTGGGTGGCAGGAAGCGGCGGTACACCACTTCACGCTCGAACTCCACCGTCACCAGGCTGCCCCAGCGGGCATCGGGGCGTTCGCGTACCACCAGGTTGAAGTCCAGACGGCTGGTGGCACGCAGGCGGTCGGCGAAGTAGTAGTAAAAGTCGTGGCCAATGTGCGAGATGGTGTTGTCGACGATAAAACCCTGCATCTCGTCTTCAGCACCCGCCTTGGCGCAGGTGGCCCCCCCAGCCATCAGCAGCAGGCTCAGGCACAGCGCAGTCAGGCACTTCATGGCGTGTCTCCCGGGCCCGCATTCGTCTGCACACCGCGTGCACTTTCGGTAAAGGCCTGCTCGGCGACGAACTGCCAGTCGCTGTAGTGCTCCATCCCCTCGAACCCGCTCCATTCGGCGCTGAAGCCACTGCGCTTGAAAGGGGTGGCGTCCGAACGGCTGTAGACGCCAGTGATACGACCGTCGATCGAGCGCAGCAGGCCCCATTCGTCGCTGTTGCTGATCGGGTCAGGGTAAAGCCTGCGGATGTGCCGTTTGGCCTGCGGGAAACGGTTGTCCTGCAGCAGGTCGGCCAGGTCTTGCGGGTACTGGGCCAGCCCGGGGGATGCGCGGTAGTAGCTGCGCAGGGCCTGGGCGTACTGGCTGCCGACCCACAGCAACTGGCGTTCGCGGTCGCGCTGGGCGGCGCTCGCCCAGATCGTGCCGGTGGCCGCCAGGGCCACGCTGCTGACCGCGATCAGCAGCAGCACACCCAGGTAGGTGAAGCCGCCGTTGGCCTTACCATTCAGCGAAGAGGCTGCCATCACGCGCCCTCCCTGTGGCACCGCTCTTGATATCGGCCACGCCGCCCGCCACGCCCTCGGGCGGCGGCACCAGCTGCCAGGCATCGCTGCGCTCGGTGATCGGGTCGACCGGTGTGTTGCGCAGGTAACGTTGCTCCACCAGTTGTTCCAGCGAATCGGGGTAGTGGCCGGTATCACCGTAGTAGTGGTCCAGCGCCTCGCGCAGCACTGCCAGGCTCTGACGCAGGGTGGCCTCGCGCGAGCTTTCCAGGCTGTTGAAGTAGCGCGGCATGGCGATGGTCATCAGCGTGGCGATGATCGCCATCACCACCAGCAGTTCGATCAGGGTGAAGCCTTTGCTGCGTTTCATGGCTGTCACCATTGCCCGTAAGGGATATTGTTCAGGCCTTTGCCGCGGGCCCTGGAATACACGTCGAACACGTCTTCGCCATCGCGCGGGTTGTCGGGGCTGCTGTCGTAGGCGCGCAGGCCCCAGCCGCCTTCGTCTTCATCCTTTGCCGCCACCAGCGGGTCGTGCGGGATGCGCCGCAGGAAGTAGAACTTGGCGCCCTTGGCACTGCGCACATCGCGCACGCCCTCTACCAGCACCTGCAGGTTCGGCGGGTAGCCACTGCTGTCCACGCGCTTCTCGATGTAGCCGGCGTCGAAGGCCCGCTTGTAGGCATCGATGGCGTCGCGAATCTGGTACAGCGCCTCGCGCAGTTGCTGCTCCTTGCCGCGGCGTACCACCGTTTCGGTCAGCGGCGCGGCCATGCTGGCGAGCAACCCGAGCAGTGCCAGGGTCAGCACCACCTCGATCAGGCTGAAGCCGTGCATGCGACGCCGCGCGTTCATGGCCGTGGGCTCCCGTTGACCGGGGCGACCGCCATCTGGCTGTCCACGACCGGTTCATCGGTGGTCGGCGCATTACCGGGTACGTCCATCGGCGGCAGTGGCGCCATCTGGCGCACCTGCATGGCCGACTCGGTGCCCGTGGAAAACTCCATGTCCGACGGGCTCTGGTACGGCAGGTTACGTACGATGCGCGGGGTGATCGCCAGCACCAGCTCACTCTTGCTCATGTCGTCCTTGTTGCTGCCGAACAGCCGGCCCAGGCCCGGGATATCGCCAAGGCCGGGAATCTTGTTGCCACTGGCGTTGTGGTCGTTGCGCACCAGGCCGGCCAGCACCTGGGTTTCGCCGTCATGCAGGCGCAGGCTGGTCTGCGCGTTGCGGGTGTCGACCTGGACCGGGATGGTGCCCTGGCGGGTGGCCTCCAGCGGGGTGGCGTTGCTGACCTCGAGCGCCACCTTGATCGCCACTTCGTTGTTCAGGTGCACGGTGGGCTGCACTTCAAGCTTCAAACCGACGTCCAGGTAGGTGACGCTCTCGGTAATGACCGGCCCTTGGGTCGACGGCACCGAGGTGGCGCTGATGATCGGTACCCGCTGGCCGATGTGGATGCGCGCTTGCTCGCGGTTGCTGACGCGGATCACCGGGCTGGCCAGGGTGTTGATGTCCTTGTCCTGGGCGTTGATCTTGGCCTGCGGCGCCGGCGCAATGCTGATGCGGCTGGAATTGATGCCCTTGAGCTGGTCGAGCACGCTGACCGGGTTGCCATCGTCGTTCAGCACGCCGAAGGTGTTCGGCCATTGCAGGCCAAGGTCGAGGATGCGCGAGGTGGCCACCTCCATCACCTCCACTTCCAGCACCACCTCGGGGTTGGACTGGTCCTGCGACTGCAGCAGCTTCTCGGCCATGCGCACCGCGTCCGACGTGTCGCGCATGGTCAGGGTGTTGAGGCGCTCGTCAACGAACACGTCGCGGGTCTTGAGCATGGTCTTGACCATGTTCAACGCGGTATTGGCGTCGATGCTGGTCAGGTAGAACGTACGCATGACCAGTTCCTGGTAGTCCTTGGTCTTCTGCGGCGAATCGGGGTAGACCATGACGGTGTTGTCGTTGACGATCTTCTGGCGCAGCTGGTTTTGTTCCAGCAGCAGCGCTATCGCGTCCTCGATGCGCACCTCGCGCACGAAGATGGTGGCTTTCATGTCCGGGCGCAGGTCCTTGTCAAAGATGAAGTTGATGCCGGCCACCTGCGACAGCACTTCGAAGATGGTCTTCAGGTTGGCATCGCGAAACTCCAGGGTGACCGGCCGTTCGAGCTTGCTGCGTAATTGCGGGTACGGCTGCGCGGTGCGTGCCTGCACGTTTTCGATGTCGCTGCGCAGGGTTATGCCCTTCTGGTTCTGCGGGTCCAGACGCAAGACTTCGCGCATGTAACGTTCGGCACCGAACAGGTCGCCCTGGCGCAGCGCCGCCTGACCAAGCGCTACGCGTTCGTCCAGGGTACGGATCAGCTCCAGCTGGCGAATGCCATCCTGGGCGCGGCGGTTGTTCGGCTCCAGGGTGAGCACCCGGCCATAGCCCATGCGGGCATTGGCGAAGTCATGGCGGACGCGGTCGCTGTCGGCCTGGGTAATCAAGGCCTCGACAGCCGCCTGGCGGCTGTGGGCCAGGGCGATATTCAGCTCTGTGTCACGCGGGTCGTCGCGCAGGGCCTCTTCCAGGCGGGCGATGCCGGCCTCGTACTGGCCCTCTTTCATCAACTGGTCGCTGTCCTGGCGAACCGCACTGGAGCCGCAACCGGCAATGGCCACGCACAGCGCCACGAGCAGAAACGGAGCAGGCTTGCACAGCTTTGACGACTTCATGGTGCGCTCCCGACAGACAAGGTCTGCGACTGGTGCAAAGGCAGGTAGACCAGGTTCAGCTCGCTGGCCGATACCCGATCGAGGCGATAGGTGTCTTCGATCACGTCGCCTTGGCGCACGACGTAGAGTTTTTCGCCGCTCTGCAGGAAGACCTGCAGGTCGTCGCGGTCCCCCATGCGGCCGATGAACTGGAAAGGCAGCTCCGGGGCCGTCGGGGCCGCGGCGACGACAGGTGCGGTCATAACCGGTTGTTCGGTGACCGTGGCCAGGGTTTGGGGTGGCGTCCATTGCTGGGTTGGGAACAGGTCGCGGGCGGCCTGTTCCGGCCCTTTCGCGGGTAAGCCCGCGCCGACCATGGACGCAGCGCTTTCTGTTGCAGGCGCGGGTTTACCCGCGAAGGCCGCGACGCCATCGTCCTGGCCAAACCAATGGTCCGGTGCCCAGGCCAGCGCCGCGCTCACGCCAAGGAAGCCGGCCCAGATGACTGCACGTTGTGTGTTCATCATGACCTCGACAGGTAAAGGGTCATGCGCAGGCGGGCATTGAGCTCGCTGTCGCCGATGCGTTTGCGTTGCAGCTCAAGGTCTTCCAGCACCAGCGTCGGCAGTTGCTTGAGCAGGCCCTTGATAAAGCCGCGAATCTGCGGGTAGCTGCCACGCACTGGCAGCACGATCTGGTAGCGGGCCAGCTGGGTCTTGGGGTCGATGCCCAGCGCGTATTCACCGCGGGCCAAGCTGATGCGCTCGGCGCTGGCCAGGCGGTACAGACGCTCGATCAGCTCGCTGGCCTGGGGCTGACCGGGCAGTTGCTGGCGCAGGCTGTCGAGGGCCTGCTGCTCGGGCTGGACCGCAAATTTCAGCTCACCCCGCTTGACACGCCCTACCTGTTCGCTGGCCTGCGCTTCGCTGGCGCGCAGTTCGCGTACGCTTTGCCATTGCGGCAGCACGCCGGCACACCCCACGCCAATGGCGAGCAGGCCTACGGCTACGGCAGCCAGGCCTACCGGGCCGACAACGCGTAGGCGCTCCTGGAGGATCAGGCGGCTGAACGATTCAAGGGCGCGCATGGCCGATCTCCCAGGTGGCGGTGAGGGTGAAGCGCACCGGGTGCTCGGGCCGCGCAGCGAGCACTTCGTGGTTGAGCAGCGACACGTCGCTGAGCTCGTCGCTGGCTTCCAGCCGCTGGTGGTACTGCAGCATCGCTTCGAGGTTGCGCGCCTCGGCGGCAATGCGCACCTGGCCCTTGCGCGCATCCGGCGTCAGGCCGAGCAGCGCGACGTCGTCCTGCGGCATGGCTTCAAGCATGGCGAACAGTTGCTGCCAAGGACGTTGCAGTTGCTGCGACACACTGCGCATTTGTGCCAGGCGCTCAGCCTGCTCCCGGCTGGCAGCGCTGTTCTTGGGTTCTGCGATGGCCGGGCGGCGGCCCAGTTGCAGTTCCAGGCTATGGACGCTGGCTTCCAGTGCCACTTGCTCGGTCTGCAAGCGTTGCTGCAGCAGCACCAGGCCGGCGACCACGGCGCTGGCAAGGACGAGCAGCGACCAAACCAGCGGTCCGCTGCGCCGTGGCTGGAATTCCAGGTCGAGGCGGCGCATGTCAGGCCACCGCCCGCCACATGGCGCACAGCGGGTCGGCTTCGCTGGCCGGCTGGCACAATTGCACGGCCGCCAGTTGCGGCACGTCGCAGCGGCCCGGGGCATGCAGGTACACCCGCGGCAGGTGCTCGCCGTACAGCTCACAGGTACGCTCGATCAGTGCTTGCAGGGCCTGGTCGCTGTCAGCGCAGCCTTGCGCCAGCACTTGTTGCCAGGCACCGCCGGCGGCCAGCAGCAATACACTGCGGCGCGGCTCGGCCAGCACGAACAGGAAGTCCCCCTGCTCCAGCTGTGACCAGCAACGGTTGTAGGCAGCCATCAGGTATGGCTGCACCGAGCGCAGGCTCAGGCGGCTTTCCCGGCCCAGTGCCTGCAGCCGCTGCAGCAAGGCTTCGGGCAGCGCCGTGGCGATGCGGGCGGCACCGGCAGGCTCCGGTGACAGCACGATGCGCCAGTCGTCCAACGGCTGCCCGTAGAGGTTTTCGAAGCAAGCGCGGGCATAGGCGTCCAGCTCGCGAGGGTGGCCGATGGCGTCACTCCAGGGCACCAGGCAGAAGCGGCTGTAGCGGGCCGACAGCAACACCCGCAACTGGGCGCCACGTACCGCATGCTCGGCCAGCAGTGCGGCCAGCCCGTCGACGGCAGCATCCCAGGTCGGTTGGATGGCGTCGCTGCTGAACGCGCGGCTGCCCAGCCATTGGTGGTGATTGTTGTGCCAGCGACCCAGGCCGACACCCTCGGCGCCCAATACGGCGCAGTAACGGTCAGATGAATGTGACACGGTTGATCTCCTCAAGGGTGGTACGGCCATCGCGGACCAGGTCCAAGGCCGAGGCGCGCAGCAGGCGCAGGCCGCGCTGGCAGGCAAGCGTCTTGATCTGCGCCAGCGGGCGGCGCTCCACGATCATTTGCCGCAGGTCGTCATCCAGGTGCAGCAGTTCGGCAATGGCACTGCGGCCGCGGTAACCACTGCCACGGCAGTGGCCGCAGCCCTTGACACGGACGAATGTCCAGCCGGCCACCCCCTCGCGGGTCAGGCCTGAGCCATACAGGGTGTCGTCATCGTGTTCGCAGGGCGTGGCGCAGTGCGGGCAGGCCAGGCGAATCAGGCGCTGGGCCAGCACCGCGTTGAGCGCAGAAACGAAGCTGTAGGGGTCGACCTGCATCTGGCTGAAGCGGCCAATCACGTCGAACACGTTGTTGGCGTGGATGGTGGTGAACACCAGGTGGCCGGTGAGCGCCGATTGCACGGCAATCTGGGCCGTGTCGGGGTCACGGATTTCACCGACCAGGATCTTGTCCGGGTCGTGACGCAGGATCGAGCGCAGGCCTCGGGCGAAGGTCAGGCCCTTCTTCTCGTTGACCGGGATCTGCAGCACGCCGGGCAGTTGATACTCGACCGGGTCCTCGATGGTGATGATCTTGTCCACGCCATGGTTGATCTCGCTGATCATGGCGTACAGGGTGGTGGTCTTGCCGCTGCCTGTAGGGCCGGTGACCAGGATCATGCCGTAGGGTTCTGCCGCCAACCGGCGCAGGGCGCGCAAGGTTTCGTCGGCAAAGCCCAAGGCTTGCAGCTGCACGCCGCTGACCCGGTCGGACAAGTCCTGCTTGTCGAGCACCCGCAGCACGGCATCTTCACCGAAGATGCTAGGCATGATCGACACCCGGAAGTCGATTTGCCGGTCGCCCACGGCCACCTTGAAGCGGCCGTCCTGGGGCACGCGTTTTTCGCCGATGTCCAGCTCGGCCATGACCTTGATGCGCGAGATCACCTGGTCGGCGAAGGCGCTGCCACTGGCCTTGCCGGCACCGTTGAGCACGCCGTCGATCCGGTACTTGATGGTCAGGCCCTGGCCGGTCATGCCCAGGTGGATGTCGCTGGCGTGCAGCTTGAGGGCGTCGTACAGGGTGGAGTTGACCAGCTTGACCACGCGGCTCTGGTCTTCGCTGATACTGGCCAGCGACAGGCGTTGCAACGGGTCGCTCTCGCTGCTGGCTTCGGCGTCGTGGTCAAGGGCATCGACTGCGTGGAAGCTTTCTTCATGACGGGCCAGGAAGGTGGCCAGGTCGGCGGCGTGGGCCAGGTAAAGCGGCGCGCCTTGCAGTACGTCGTCGATCCAGGCCAGGCGGGCGTGGTCGAAGGGGTCGGCGAACACGCCCAGCAACTGGCCGCCTTGCTCGATCAGCACACATTCACGCTTGAGGCACTGGGCCAAGGCCACCTTGTCGAAGCGTGGGGTGCTGGCCAGCAGGCTGTGGCTGTCGAGTACCGGGTAATGCAGGGTCAGGCCAAGGCGCTGGGTGAAGGTGTCGGGGGTGTCGCAGGCCAGGCGTTCCAGGCAGTCGAGCAGGCGCTCGTCGGTGGCTTGCAGACGGGCCTGGGCCAGCAGTTCGCGGGGGTAGGCGCATAGCGCTTCCGGGGTTGCATCGAATGCTTCTGGCATGGCCTGCGACTCCGCTCAGGGGCGCGTCGCAGGCTGGCTCGGCCAGGGGTGCGGGCGCCGCTATTCCCCTGTGAGCAGTTGATCGTCGTCGGGCCCTGGTGGCTTGGCGCCGTTACGGCGGCGGTCGGCCAACACCCAGCTTCCATCGTACAACTGCAGGGGGAACGATTCGTTCCTGTTCTGGCGTCGTTCGACGAACCCTTCGGCCGGGTTGTCCGTGGCCCTGCGCCGGCGCTCGATGCCCAGCAGGTCGAAGATCGCACGCGCCAGCTCCATCAGTGGGAACGGCTTGAACAGGACGTGACTCACACCGAGTTCGGCGGCCCGCTCACGCACCTCGACGGTGGGGTGGGCGGTGATCAGCACGAAGTGGCATTGCCTGTTCTTGCGTACAGCCTCCAGAACCTGAAAACCTTCCATGTCGGGCAGGCGGTAATCCAGCACAACTACTTGCGGTGCCAGGCTTTCAGCCTGTTCGATACCACTGGCACCGTCGTGGGCAACATGAACTTCCAGGCCTTGCGCCTGCAGGTACGCTTGCAGGTTCTGCGCAAGAGTCTGTTCGTCATCGACTACCAATACTCTGTTCACCAAGGTCGACTCCCCAATACTGCCCGGTTCCCCGGTCTGCGAAGTACGCCCTTGTAGAGACTTGAGCAGGCTTCGTGCCAGGCGTGAATAGTCATGTTGCACCACTGTAAGCCACTGATTTTACTAGGGTGCCGGCCAGTAACCGACATACGCTGAGCAGGCGCACCCCACCCGTTCCCCACAAGCGGGGAAAATGATGGCACATTGCCAAACCTTAATTCCCCAGGATTGGGGCAAGCGCCATCAACGGCCTCAGTTGGCGATCTCCACTTTAGCGGACTCGCGCAAACGTTGGCGCACGGATTGGCGCGCCTGCGCCTCCCGCTGACCGATGAGCGTTGCCCTGGCCAAGGCGAGGCCGTGTTCGCGTATGACCGATGGATTATCACTTTGGTTCTGCGCTCCTTGCAGTCTCTCCTGGTTGGCATCATAAAATGCCTCCACTTCGCCCTGGCTCGGCGCGTCGACTGCGCTGAGCTGGGCGTACACTTGCTGGGCCGCCATCTCATGCCGGGTGTATTCAGTGTACTGTGCCCTATCGAAGCCTGCCTCTGCCAGCCGCCTTTCGAATAACGCCGGGCTGCCAAATGCCGCTTCCACCTCGCCAATCTGTGCCGACACGTGTTCATCGCTGATGGCTATGCCTTGGCGTTGCGCTTCCTGCCACAACAGCTCCTTGTCGATCAGCTCGTCCAGCGCCTGGTCACGCAGGCGTTTATACAGGCCTGGATTGCGGATGCTGGTCACCGCCCGACCCTGGGCGTCCAGGTACTCGCTGAAGTAGCGCTCCAGGCGCATCAACCCGATCTCGACACCATTGACCCGCGCCGCTGGCACATCGGCCCAGCTCACCCTGGTCAGCACCAGCAACAGGCACAACCACACGATCCGCATGACAACCTCCGCTCAAGGGCTGACCGGCACTGGCCGGTAGGGGGTGACCGCAGTAAAGCGTGGCCCGGGCAGGGCCACCGCCACCACATGGGCACCTGCCATGCCCTGGCGGCGACCAGGGCCAAAGCCCAGTGCCGGGGTCAGGCCGGTGGGCACATCGTGCAAGCCTTCGAGCGCAGCGATCAGTTGCTCGCGGCTGGCATCCCGTCCAATCTGCTTCAGCGCTTCGCTCAGCAGGCGCAACGCGCACAGCGTATTGACCTGCAACGACACCTGGCGCGGGTCCAGGCCCTGGCGCTGCTGCAGCCCGGCGAGCGTTGCCTGGCCTTGCTCGGTCCAGTCCTCTGGCACGTAGGGGTAGGCCAGAAACAGCCGCTGCGACCACTGCGCCGGCAAGCGCGCCACAGCGCCGGCTACCTGACTGGAAGCGGCGAACAGGTAGGGCTCGCGGCCCGCCACCTGCAACTCCGCCGCCAACTCGGCAAAGGCCTGGGCGCGGCCAAGGAAGACGATGCCCTGCCCGTCCACCGCCTGGCCGTCGAACGCCTGGATAGCGGGTGGCGCCCAGCCCTGCTGTCGTAAACGCTCGCGCACCTGCTCGGCCAACGCGGCGTGTTCGTTGCCGGCATACACCACGCGTAACTCATCCGGCGCCAAGCCCAGCGCCACACGGGCATGGCCTGCCAGGCTCAGCAATTGCTCGGGCAAGCCGGGCAGCGGGTCGAAGATCTGTGCGCTGCCGCCGCTGCGCGGGGTACTGCCGACCATCGGCACGTTCTGTGGCGCCAGCAAGGTCGTCAGGCGCTGGTCGAGCATGGGCGCCAATGGCGCGATCAGGGCGAACACCCGCTTTTGCTCGAGCAACTGTTGCAAGGCGCGTTCGGCACTGACCGGGTCGGAACCTGGGTCTAGTACGACCAGTTCCAGGCGCCGCCCGTGAATGCCGCCTTGCTGGTTGAGTTGACCCACGCCGTCTTCCAGCACGGCGCGCACCACCTGCCCGGCTTCAGCCAGCGGACCGCTCGCGGGCAGCAGGGTCCCAAGGCGCAGCACGCCCTCTTCCACACCAGGGTCACGTTCTTCGGCCAAGCGTTTGAGATAGGCGGTGAGGTTGCGCTGGTCGGCCAAGGTCAACTCGAAGCGTGGCATGGCCGGGTCGAGGCGATTGCCAGCCGGGTCGATACCCTGTTGGATGGCCCGCGCCAGGCTGCTGTCGGTGTAGGCCGGGTAGCGGCGGCCGTTGGCCTCGCGCGGGCCCTGGCCGAGTGCCAGGCGTTGCCAGTCGAGGCCGGGGGGGCGAACACCGCCTTCGGCACGGCCACGGCCGTCGTTGCCATGGCAACTGGCGCAGGGCAACACGCTGGCGGGGACTGTGATGTCACTGGCGCCGACCCGGGCTTGCAATTGAGCGTCGCTACTGGAAACGCCCTCGCGGTAGAGGCGTTTGCCGGCTTGTTCGTGGTCGGTCAGGTCCAGGGCCAAGGCTGAGGTCGAAGATGCCATGCCAAGCACGCATGTGAGCCATATCGCAAGCCCTGTGGGCGCGGCCTTGTGTCGCGAAAGGCGCGCGCAGCGCGCCCCTCTTTCTGCGCGTGAGCTGCCACTGCCGGGGCTGCTGCGCAGCCCTTTCGCGACGCAAGGCCGCTCCCACAAAAGCGGATGCCACAGAGGCCAATTCCCCAGGCGGCCCATGATACTCACCGACCGGCCAGCGGCTGGGTCAACAGCTGCATGCGCTGGGCAATCGCCGCTGGCGGTGCATCCGGGCGAATCTTGCTCCAGCGTTTACCTGCAACATCACCGGCAATCAGCTGCGTCGAATGCTGCTCGGGACTCGGCAGGAACTGCCCTATACGGCCAAGCACCAGGTCGACATTGGCCTTGTCACCGGTCAGGAACAACCAGTTCGGCCCATCCACCCCTTGCTTGGCGGCGAACGCCTTCAGCGCCTCGGGGGTGTCGTTCAGCGGGTCACTGCTGATCGACACGAAGGTCACCTGGGCGGCCAGGGCTGGCCCCATGGCCTCGCGCACCTCGCGCAGCTTGCGGGTGATCAACGGGCAGGCATCGGTGCAATGGGTGAAGATCACGTTGAGCATCACCACCTTGTCCTTGAGCACGTCACTGTAAAAGCGCAGCTCGCGGCCATTCTGGTCCTTCAGCACGGTGTCGGTGAACCAGGTCTTGGCGTCGCGTGTACCGCCACCACTGGCCATCGCCTGCGGTGCTGGCTGCGGCTCGGGGGGTTGCGGCGCATGGCCTTCGTGGGCGAACGCCACCGACGTGAGGATCCACAGGCAGCCACCCAGTACCAGCCAGTCGAATGCGCGCATGCCAGCGCGGTGGGAGGTTGCAGTGCTCATGGTTGCACCTCGTGATGGTCGGCAATGGCGGTGCTCTTGGCATGTACCCGGCGAGCACTGAGGCGGTTGATTTCATCGATCAATACGCCCGGGTCGGTGAAGCCGTAGTAACGCGTCCAGTGCCCGCTACGCCCGTCACCCACCAGTATCAGCGGCGGGTGCTGGCTGAGGTCGGCGTTGAAGCTGCCCAGCCCCTTCAGGGTTTCGGTGATGGCGTACGGGGTACCGGTCAGCCAGCTCCAGCCCGGCCCTTTCTGGAATGCCTTGGCATAGTTTTGCAGGCGCTTGGCGTCGTCACGCTGAGGGTCGACACTGATCGACACCAGGCGAACCTCCTCGCCTACCCGGCCGCCCAGCTGCTGCTGGACCTTGCCCATAATCGACGACACCACCGGGCATACCGTGGTGCAGCTGGTGTAAATGAAGCCCATGACCACCAGATGGTCACCCACCAGGTCTTTCTCAAGGCGTACCGGCATGCCTTCCTGGTTCAACAGCGACACATCGGCAAAACGCACACTGGCCTTTTCCTGATGCGCCGCCGGGGGCTGCCCGGCATGGCCGTCATGCTCGTGACCGGCGTGGGCCATGGCCAGGTGGCTGGCAAATGCCAGGCTCAGGGCCAACAGTGTGCAAGCAGGCTTGGCGTTCATCGCACATTCCTCACGTCAGTCTGGGAAGCGTTGGTTGCAGCAGCCGGCAGAACGCGCAGGCTGGTGTAGTTTTCTTCGGCAAACTTGCGCCCCAACGAGGGCGACTGCACATGCAGGTACCAGGCGCCGGCCTCAGGCAAGTTCAGCGCCGCCTGGTAGACCCCCTCGCCCACCTCTTGCAGCTGCAGGTTGCGCGGCATCGACGATGGCGCCAGGAAGTAGCGCAGGCTCAAGTCGTTCAGGCCCAGGCGCGGCTGCCCGTCGTCACCGACAATCCGTACCCGCGCGGTGAAGTCGCTGTGCTGCGGCAGCGGCTGGTCGAGGCCAATGAACTCGGCACGCGCACCTTTACGTTTGCTGGCATCGCTCCCTGCGGCCACTTCGGTACTGAAGCAATGAATGATTTGCGGCTGGTTGAGCAGGAAGGCAACGTCGAACTTGCCGGCGGCGGGCAGCTTCACCGTCGAGCCATACACCCCGGGGGCCACTTCGCGCAGGCTGCGGTCAACGACGATGGCGGCGCGGGCCTGGTGGCCGCGGTTGTTGTAGCCGGACATCGGTGCATTCATGCCTTCGGCATAGAAGTAGGTGGTGTTGTCCACCGGGTTGACCACGAACACCGAATTGTCATCACGCGATACCGACAGCCCCTGGGCCAGTGGCAGGTCGCCGGCCTGGCGCGGCGCGGCGGGGCCAGCCTCGAAGCCTTGCACGATGGGCGCACGCCCCTCGCCCAGGCTGGCCAGATTGATCATGCTCACTTTCGGCGAGGCCAGGCCACGCACATAGGCATAGCCTTTGGTGAACGTCAGCTGGTACGGTTCGGCCGCCACCGGGATGCGGTGGATCAGCTTGTCGGTACTGGCGTCGATGACCAAGGCCTGGTTCTCCAGGGTATTGAGCACGATGCCGTAGCGGCCATCATGGCTGAAGCGCATCGGCCCCAGGCCCTGTTCGGCCTGGACCGTGTGGCGCAACTGATGGCTGCGGGCATCGAACACCCGTACGCTGCCCTCCTCGCCATCGACCACGTACACGGCCTGGGACAGCGCCGAATAGCTGACCGACAGCGGGTGCGGGCCTACCTTGATGGTCTTGGCCAGGCGCATTTCCGGGATGTCGATGACGCTCAGGGTGCCGCTGTCGCGATTGCTGACATAGGCATAGCGCGAGTCGGCGCTGAAGGCGATTTCGTGGTGCCCGGTACCGGTGTTGAAGTGCTTCATGGCGCTGCGCCCCGGCACGTCAATTACTGTTACCCCGCCTTTGCCCGGGTCGCTGCTGTTGTTGCCAACCCACAGCCGATGCTGGTCCGGCTGCAGGGCCACGCGCAGCGGCTGGTCGCCGGCGTCCAGGTCGGCCACGCGGGTGAAGGTTTCGGTATCGATCACCGAGACCTTGCCCCGCTCGGGTATCGACACGAAAACCTGCTTGTCGTCGCTGGTGGCCGCCCAGTCCATGGGCCGCCCTGGCAGCTCGATGCGGGCCATGGTGCTGGTCACGCCCCCCACCGACACCGTCGGGTCGATCACTGTCAGGCTGGCGTCATTGTTCAACATCAGCAAGAAGTAGCTGTTCAGGTCGAGCAGCGGCCGGGCCCCGATGCTGCTCTTGAGAAACAGCGCGACCCGCGCCTTGCAGCTCTGCTCGCGGTCCCCGGCCGGGGCCGACTGCGCCGGGTCGATCCACGCCCCCGGGGCCATGCCCGACAGCGGTTGGCCACTGGTCTGGTCGCTGAGCTTGAAGCGGATGTTGGCGAAGCCGCCCTCCTTCAGTTCGCCGCCGGCCAATGGCCGGGCCTCGAACTCCACGTTCACGCCGTCCCGGCTGAGCCGGTGCAAGGCCTGCGAGCCGCCCCGTTCCTGCAACAGCTCGCGCGGGTCGCACCATAGCTTTTCGTACGCCACGCCCAGGCCGATCAGCGCTACCCCCAGCACTACCCCCAAGTAAGCAGGGCGAGTCTTTTTGTTCATGCTCGCGTTCCCCTTCCGTCACTGCGCCGGGGCCGTTGCCGGCGGCGCTTCGTTGGTCACCCGCAAGATCCCCCACAGCCCCGAGAGGTTGCCGTAGGCGGCGTAGTCGCGGAACAGGTAGTCACCCGCCACCGCGTTGGCACCGCCGGCACTCGGCAACATGAAGCTGAAGTGCGCCGCTGGCAGTACGCTTTCCTGCGCGCCGATGTACATGGCCATCGGGTTGTAGCCAAAGCGCACCGAACCGATACCAGGCAGGCCAATCGGGTAACCGTCCGCATCGCTCTTCTCGGCCTGGTAGTTGTGCAGTGGCCATACGTGCCCGTCCAGCTGGTAGACCATGCCGCGGCTGCCACCACTGGGCATCACGATATGGTTGCGTACCGGTTGGCCAGGCTTGGCGTACAGCACCGGGGTTTGCGGGTCGCCACCGACCAGGGCGTTGGCGTAGGCCATGTGGGCGTTGGGTACATCACCAAAGCCCAGGCCATTGGCGCGGCCGAATGGCGAGTCGGGCGCCATGCCGAAGCGCAGCCACAACGGTTCGGTCTTGTAGTTGACCGCCATGTTGCCGTTGTCTTGCGGGTCACCGGCAGCACCGTTGCCTTCGGTATTGATGCCTTCTACCGGACGACCATCGGCCCAGCGCATGTTCAGCGCGCGCTGCCACACCGTGACGAAGTCGCGGTAGTCCGGCTGGCCGCTGACCTTCACCGTGGCCTGGGTACGGGTAGCAGTATCCTCGGTCCAGGTGGCGGTTTGCGGCAGGATGCTCATGGCGCCCACCAGACCTTTTTGCGGCTGCTTGATGAAGTCTGACGGGGTCAGGTTGAGGCCGCCGAACTCGATAGGCGTGGTGTTTATGTTGTCCACCGTGCGGCCCAGCTGCGACACCGGTTTGCCTTCACGCTCCAGGTGGCCGGCGTAGTACTGGTACTCCTTGGTCGGGTAAGCGCCGCTGGTGCCGGCACGTGGTGGCACGGTCTGCACCGGGTTCAGGCCAACGTTGGCACCGTCTGACTTGGTGATGTCGTAGGCCAGCAGTTGCGCATGCAGGCCCACGTGGCTGGACGGCCGCATCAGGTTGTTGGCAAAGGCGGTGGAGCCTTCGCTGTCGAAGCGGTCACGCTTGACCACGTTGTGCATCACTGCAGTGCTCGGCAGGTCTGGCATCACCAGTGGCAAGCGGTTCTCCAGGGTGATGCTGATGCAGTCGCCGGCATTGGCGCGCAGTACCAGCGGCTCTACCGGGACACCCGCCTTGAGCTTGCCGGTGGTGGCATCGAGGTCAGCCTTGCGCACGTACAGGATCGCGGTCGGGTCATGCAGCGGCGCACTGTGGCCACCGATGGTGAAAGGCTCCCCATCTTCGGGGTCTACCCCGCTCACCAGCGGGATGGCGGTTCTACGGCTGTTGAACACCAGGGTGCCGCCGTTGGCCTTGAGCGCGCCACCGACATGCTGGCCGACGCCCGCCGGGTCATTGATGCTGACGCCGTTACGGTTTTCGAGGATGTCGTTGGCCAGCGCTGCGACGATCTCGTAGCTGCGCTTGACCGTGGTGCGGGTACCGATGCCGTTCGGGTTGGCCGTGGTTTTCGGGCAGATGCCGTTGAAGTTCACGGTGTTGCGCATGGCCACCGGCTGCGGGTTGTTGGGCAGCGGGAACAGGTCGGCACGCTGCGCGGTGTAGTTGCGCATGATGCCCCAGATACCGTTCCAATAGCCCTCCAAGGCCGCGTCCAGCGAGTACAGGTAGTCGCCGTTGGTGGCTGCCGAACTGGAGATCATCGACACCGGCGCCATGAAGCCCAACTGCTCGGAGATGCCGATCATTTGCGACGACTTCCAGCCCGAGTTGGAGCTGTTGCCGAAGCCAGAACCGTTCTGCAGCCATTTCACGCCGTGCAGGGTGACGTTGTGCTCCTCTTCATGGCCACCGGCGTGCATGCGCAGGCGCACGTTGTCGCCGGAATAGGTGCGCAGCAACGGGGTGAACGGGTCGCCCGGCTCGGCGCCAGCCGTGTTGACATGCGGCGGGAACAGCGTAGTGCCGCCGGTAGGGCCGACTGCCGAGGTAATCGCCGATGGCGACAGGTTCATCGCCGGGATGGCGCGGTCGGTACGGGTTTGCAGGGCATAGCTGAGGTCGCCGGCCAGGCCGTCGGCCTGCATGCCACGCTTGCCGTCCGGGCCGACCTTGTTCGGGTCATACACGCGCAGGGCCAGCGGCTCGTTGCGGTAGTTGACGACGAACATCCCCGGGTCATCCACCGAGATCGCCTGCGGGCATGGCCGGCTTGGGCAGCCCGGGTTGAGACCGCCGCGTTTCTCGACGATGGCTTCGAGCAGGTTCGACGCCTTGCCGCGCACGGGCGGGTTGATGGCGTAGCGGAAGCTGTCGGCTGTGGCCGGGTACGACTGGGCATTGGGAATGCCGTCCGGCCCTGCGCCTACGTACACCCCGGCTTCATAGGCATGCTGGAAGTCACTGTACTCCAGGAAGAACTCGCGGTAGCTGTCGTTCTTGCCGTCGCCATCGTGGTCGCCGGTCTGGATCACCGCCTGCCACGAGGTCGGGCCGCCGTCCTGGCGCGTGGCCGGGTTGTACAGCTGCTCGCCGGTTTCGGCGTGGTACCAGGTGGAGCCGGCCGGTTCGGCCAGCACGGTGGCATACAGGCCCAGTTGCTGGTGAGTCGATGGGCCAAGGTGGTCATGGGTGAAGATGGTACCCAGGCCGCGGTCGACGTTATGCACGTTCACCAGCGGGTCTGCGAACCAGCGCTGCATCGCGGTACGTGCGCCCAGCCAGTCGGCGCGACCAAAGCGGCCGAAGTACGGGTGCTGCCTGGCTTTCGGGCAGGCTGCGGTGCCTTCGCGGCTATCCCCTTCAGTGCAGCCATTGTAATTACGAATGGCCTCTACGCGCTCGACCACGCTACCGGGCGAAAGTATGCCGTCTTCGTAGTTCCAGCCGTTGGCCGAGCCGTCGGCAGCGGTCAGGTCCCACTTGGGCAGGTGGATGTGCTGGCCGATCACGTCGGTCGGGGTGCGCACCTGGTAATCGTCCATCTCATAGATGTTCGGGATCAGGTTGGTGTGCTGGTACATCGCGCAGTCGAAGGTGTTCATGCGCATCACCAGCGGCTCTGGCGGGCGCTGCTTGGTAATGACCGGCCAGGCGTCTTCCCACAGGGCAATGATGCGTGCCTGCGGGAAGTGGTAGCCCACTTTGTTGTACACCGCGTCGAACTGGATGTTGGCCCCTTTGTAGATGCGGGGGCGGTCGGCAGTGAAGGCCGAGGCGCCACGGAAGTTCACGCCCGTCAGGCTCTCTCCACTGTTGAACTCCCCAACCCCGGAAGACTGGGTCAGGCGTTTTCCACGGTCATCCATGCACGGCTCGTAGTACGGCGCACCTGCAGTCGGCAACGCGCCGTTGGTGCGGAACGCCTTGGCCACCGGCTGGCTGCCGGGGATCAAGGCATAGCTGGGGTGTTCAGCCATGGCGTGGAACTGCATGGCGGCCTGCTCGACATCGGTGCCCTCTTCCGGCAGGTAAATGGGCTTGGCCTTGTGCACGACCTTGGTGAAGTCCAGTTTGGTGGTGGTGGTCTCCGCCACGCCACCGGCGGACACACCGTCCAGTGCATGGCGGCCAAGGCCGCCGTCCCAGCCATCGACCTGGTTCGCATCCAGGTTGGCCCACAGGGCTTTACCACTGTCTTTCAGTTGCCGGGCCAGGGCCGGGTCGAGCATGTCCAGGGGCGGGGTTGGCGGGCGGTTGCCCACGCTGCTTTCCATGCCGCCGATCCAGAACGGGTAGCCTGGGTTTTTCAGCGTGCCGTCGGCGTTGCGGTTGGCCTCGGTGCGGTCGACCAGCGCCAGCGAGCCCACGGCCTTGCGCACGGGCGCCTCGCTGGCGTGGTCGTCATCATCCTCGTCTTCGTGGTCATCATCGTTGGCAGCAACCAACGCTTCGGAGAGCTTGGGCACGACCACGACTTTGCCGGGCATGGGCGCCATGGCCTTGCCAGGCAACGGCACGATGGCCGGAATCGGCGTACCGGCAACGATCTCGCCATCGGGCAGGGCCCGGGCGCCAGCGGCCGGCTTACCGCTACGCAGGGCGAACGGGGTACTGTGGAAGCCATTCTCGCCCTGCCCGCTCACCTCCAGCCGCGTGCCTTCCTCGAACACGTCATGTACCCGCCACATGGCCCACATGCCCTGGGCGAAGTGCGGGTAGAAGTGACAGTGATAAATGGCATCGCCGGCAACGCGGTTGCGGTTGCCCGAACCACCGTTGGCGATTTCGTAGGTGTAGCCGACGCCGGCGCCGATGCCTTGGGCATCGATGTAGTCGGAGTTGTCGTCATTGGGGTTGAACAACCACTGATGGCCGTGCAAGTGGAAGATGTGCTGCTCGTGCCCGTTGTGGGTGTTGCGGAACTTGGTGAAGTCACCGATATAGCTGTGGTGCACGTTGGCAGGCTCTGAGGGGTAGAGGGCCATGCTGGCCTTGACCCCGACGGCGCTGGCCGGCGGCACCTCGCCCGGGCGGATGTGTTCCAGGCCGACGTTGGCCGGTACATCCACCAGGGTGCCTATATCGCCGACCGTGTGGGCGCTGAGGAAGAACTCCTCATAGGCACACGACAGGCAGTCGTGCATCGGCCCCACCCCCAAGCGGTTGGCCACCACTTCGGCACCCATCCCACCAGAGCCGTAATTGATCATGAACGAATCGCGCGCCGGCTCCAGCACGTGGCCCATCACCGGGTCGGCCCAGTAGCCAGGGAAGGCCTGGGTACCGGCAACCTCGTCGGCGAACTGCGAGGCGAAATCACGGAATGCTTCCAGTCGGTTGGGCAGCGCCGGGTTGCGTTTGCCCACGCTTTCCAGCGGGTAAGTGGAACTGGGGAAGCTACCGTCAGGGTTGGGCCCCATGACGATGGCATCGGTTTCGCTGCTGATGATCTCGTTGCCGTTGACCATGGCAATGATCGGTTTGCCGGCCTTGCCTTCGGCGATCCACGGTTCGACCTGCGGATAACGGGCTTCGTAGTCGATCACGGGCTGGCCGGTGGCGGTTCGCCCCGTGGTGGCCAGGCGCATTTCTTCTTCAGTGAGGGTGTTGCGGTAGGTACGGCCCAGTTTGGGCACGACCACCACCTGGCCGAACAAGCCGTTGGAGACGTTGCCCGCCGTGCCCTCGCCGCCGAACGTAGCGGCTTTGCTGGTGGCGGCGAAGGCCCCTTCGCGCTCGGCATACAGGGTGTAGCTGCGGGTGCTGCCGGGGCTGACGAAGAAGTTGCCGTTACGCCCGGTATAGGCGGAAATATCGGCAATGCTGTTCACCGCCTGCATCCCGTTGACCTGGAAGCCGACCATGCGCTCGGCCACCTGTTCGTCGGCGACAAAGCCTTCGCCGCCTTCGTTTTCAACCTCCGGCCCCTCTGCCTCACCCTCGGGCTCTTCAGCCTCGATACCGTGCTTGTTGGGGTTCGCCTTGTAATCCAGCAGGTTGGTCAGGTTGACCGTCAGGCAGTCACCGGCCGCCACGCGCAGCACGATAGGCCGCGGGCGCTTGTCCGGGCGCAGGGTGACCTTGCCCGGTACCGCGGCCCCGCCCTTGCTGAGGGGGACCTGCTTGTCGTCCACCACGTCCTCACGAAGGGCAAACATCATGCCGTTGGCGTTTTGCGCGCCAAGGCGGTTGAACATCAGTGGCTGGTCCAGTGCCACCACGTTGGCGACCAGGGTGCGCTGGCACTGCACAGCCGCCTCGCTGGTTGCTTCCCAGCCAAGCAAGGCCAGTACAAGTGATGACAGGATGGGGCCTTTGAGTGGCGTCGACATGCTGCACCTCCGGGACACAGGATCTCTGCCGGGAGCTGGAGCAAGGTGTGTGCCAGAAGAAAAATCCAATATTAATCAATAACTTGTACGATCAACCGCAACGGATTGGGGAGGATCCCCCAGCAGGTTCCCCCGAATCGGGGGACGAAATCCCGTGGGGGCAAAGGCTGCTCCACAGGCGCGCGCTGGCCTCACACAAGGTAAAAACGCACGGTACCCTTGCACAATTGTCGATTGTGCAAGGCAAATTCGCATGCCAGGATCCTGCGATCCTCCAGCGAACTCCAGACTTCACTTGGAAAATCAATAACAAAGCAGGGAGAACGCAATGACTGCACACGCTCATACCCCGGCAGCAACCGACCATGTATTGGCCGAGGTCCGCAACCAGATCGGCCACCTGACCCTGAACCGCCCAGCCGGTCTCAATGCCCTGACCCTGGACATGGTGCGCAGCCTGCGTCAGCACCTGGACCAGTGGGCCGACAACCCGCAGGTACGCGCCGTGGTCCTGCGCGGCGAAGGCCCCAAGGGGTTCTGTGCCGGTGGCGATATCCGCTCGCTGTACGACAGCTTCAAGGCCGGCGACACGCTGCATGAAACCTTTTTCGTCGAAGAGTACGCCCTCGACCTGGTCATCCACCGCTACCGCAAACCGATACTGGTGGTGATGGACGGCTTCACCCTCGGGGGCGGCATGGGCCTGGCGCAGGGCTGCGACCTGCGCGTGGTCACCGAGCGCAGCCGGCTGGGCATGCCCGAAGTTGGCATCGGCTACTTCCCGGACGTGGGCGGCAGCTACTTCCTCTCGCGCATCCCCGGCGAGCTGGGCATCTACCTGGGTGTCAGCGGTGCCCAGATCCAGGCGGCCGACGCCTTGTATTGCGGCCTGGCCGACTGGTACCTGGCCAGCGACCAGCTCGCCGCCCTCGACCAGGGCCTCGACCAGCTCGACTTCAGCGACCACCCGCTGAAGGACCTGCAAAACCTGCTGGCCAGGCTCGGTACCCAGGTACTGGATGATGCGCCACTGGAAAAGCTGCGCCCGGCCATCGACCACTTCTTCGCCCTGCCCGACCTGCCAGCCATCGTCGAGCAACTGCGTGCGGTGAGCCTTGGCGACAGCCACGCCTGGGCGGTGGCCACCGCCGATCAGCTGGAAACACGCTCGCCTCTGGCCATGGCGGTTACGCTGGAGATGCTGCGCCGGGGGCGCGAGCTGGGCATTGACGACTGCTTTGCCATGGAACTGCACCTGGACCGCCAGTGGTTCCAGCACGGCGACATCATCGAAGGCGTGCGTGCCCTGATCATCGACAAGGACAAGCAGCCCCGCTGGAACCCGCCGACCCTGGCCGCGCTGCAAGGCCAGCGGGTCGAACAATTCTTCGAAGGCTTGTGAGCCCGGGAGTACACAGATGCAAGACCTCGAACTGAGCGAAGAACAGATCATGATCCGCGACATGGCCCGGGACTTTGCCCGTGGCGAAATCGCACCCCATGCCCAGGCTTGGGAAAAGGCCGGCTGGATCGATGATGGCGTGGTGCGCAAGATGGGCGAACTGGGCCTGTTGGGCATGGTGGTGCCCGAGGACTTCGGCGGCAGCTACACCGACTATGTCGCCTATGCCCTGGCCGTGGAAGAGATCGCCGCCGGCTGCGGCGCCACCGGGGCGATGATGAGCATCCACAACTCGGTAGGTTGCGGCCCGCTGCTGGCCTACGGCACCGCCGAACAGCAACAGCAGTGGCTGCCTCGCCTGGCCAGCGGCGAGGTGATTGGCTGCTTCTGCCTGACCGAGCCACAGGCCGGCTCCGAGGCGCACAACCTGCGCACCCGCGCCGAGCTGGTGGATGGCCAGTGGGTCATCAACGGTGCCAAGCAGTTCGTCAGCAATGCCCGCCGTGCCGGCCTGGCGATCGTCTTCGCAGTGACCGACCCGGAGCTGGGCAAGAAAGGCCTGTCGGCGTTCCTGGTGCCCACCGACAACCCTGGGTTCAAGGTTGATCGCAGTGAGCACAAGATGGGCATTCGCGCCTCCGACACCTGCGCAGTGACCTTCGACAACTGCCGCATTCCTGCCGCCAATATCCTCGGTGAGCGTGGCAAGGGCCTGGCCATTGCCCTGTCCAACCTCGAAGGCGGCCGTATCGGCATTGCCGCCCAGGCCTTGGGCATCGCCCGCGCCGCATTCGAAGCGGCGCTGGTCTACTCGCGTGACCGCATACAGTTTGGCAAGCCGATCAACGAACACCAGAGCATTGCCAACCTGCTGGCCGACATGCAGGTGCAGGTGAACGCCGCACGTTTGCTGATCCTGCACGCCGCCCGCCTGCGCAGCGCCGGCAAGCCGTGCCTGTCGGAAGCGTCACAGGCCAAGCTGTTCGCTTCGGAGATGGCCGAGCGGGTGTGCTCGATGGCCATTCAGGTGCATGGTGGGTACGGCTATCTGGAAGATTACCCGGTGGAGCGCTACTACCGGGATGCGCGGATTACCCAGATCTATGAAGGGTCGAGCGAGATCCAGCGCATGCTGATTGCTCGGGAATTGAAAAACTATCCGCTGTAACGCAAAGGCAACGCGGTTCTTGGGGGCGCGGGCGACGCTGTGGCTGGCACCGGCTTTGCCGGTGTTCGCGGGCGCGCCCGCTCCCACAGGACCCTCTCGCCTCAGCGCCAATACCGCGCGTCATCCACCACCCTGGCATGCCCCTCGAACAGCGCCGGCAACTGCTCCTTGAGGTAGTCGATCCAGGTGCGCACCTTGGCGTCCAGGTAGTGGCGTGACGGATACATCGCATACAGCGCACTCTCCCTCAACCGATACGGTGCCAACAACCGGCGCAAGCGCCCCTGCTCGATCGCCTCGCTGGCGGTGTAGAACGGCAGCAGGCCAATGCCCATGCCCAGCTCGCTGGCCACCAGCATGGCGTCGGCAACGTTGGTGGAAAAACTGTCATTCGGCGCAATCACGCACTGGTCAACCCCTTGCGGGAACACCCAGTCGCCTTCGTACATCGGGTAAGCCATGCGCAGGCAGCGATGGCCGTGCAAGTCTTCGGGGCGCTCCGGTACACCGTGGGTATCCAGGTAACCGGGGGCCGCGCAGGGGATGCTGAAAATGTTGCCCAGCGGCACAGCGATCAGTTGCGAATCCGGCAGCGCACCGTCCACGGTGATTACCACGTCATGCCCTTCTGCCAGCGGGTCGGGGTTGCGCTGCGACAGCGTCAGCTCGATCACCACTTCCGGGTATAGCGTGTTGTAGCCGGCCACCAGCGGCATCAGCAACAGCCCCATGCCGTGCGGGCAGTGCAAACGCAGATGGCCGCGAGGCGTGAGGTGCGCCCCTCGCGCTTCGCCCACGGCTTCTTCGGTCAGCAGCATGATCTGCCGTGCACGCTCCAGAAACCGCTCACCCGCCTCGCTCATGCGCAAGCGCCGGGTGGTGCGGTGCAGCAGGCGGGTCTGCAGCTGGTTCTCCAGCTCGGCAACGATGCGCGAAACCTGCGCTGCAGAAATATCCAGAGCATTGGCAGCTGCAGCGAAGCTGCCACATTCCACCACACGGGTGAAGGTACGCATGGCATGCAGCATGTCCATGAAGGTGTGCTCCTTTCTTTGTCTTATTCTTGCGTTACAGGCAGGAATCTATCACGGTTTAGCCCATTTATTGTGGATGACCAATGAATAGATCATTAGCCATCCATTAAAAAAGGAGCCTGTCATGAAACGCTCGATCGCTGTCCTTGCCATTGCCGCTGCCTTCGCCTCGTTCGGTGCTTTTGCCGATGCCGGCAACAACCAGCCAGTCAGCAGCCAATATGAATACGGCATGCCGCTGGACGTGGCCAAGGTCATCTCCATCACACCGGCCAGCAACGCAGCCGACTGCCAGGTAGGCACCGCACACATGGTGTACGTCGACCATCAGGGCCAGAAGCGCGAAATCGACTACCGGGAAATGGGCAACTGCTCGCAGCAGTGAGTCAGGCCAGCACCTGGGTGATCCAGCCCACCTGCTGATTGAAATCGTCGACCTTCGCCTGAGGCACCGCACCGCGGGCCCGCTGGAAATTGGCCAGGGTCTGCTGCTTCTGCCGCAGCATGCGCCGCCACTTGACCACAAACGCCTCGCTTTTCTCCTGCATCAACACGGGGCCGAAGTACAGCTGTTCAGCGCTATACACCCCCCTGCCCGGCTCGGCGACGATGATCTCGTAATCAAAGCGGTTTTCCCGTAGCAGCTCTTCGCTGACGATCTGGTAACCATTGCCCGCCAGCCACTGGCGCAGTTCGCGCTCACCGCCATTGGGCTGCAGTACCAGGCGCGTGACGCCGCCAAGGCGCTGCTTGCCGGCTTCGAGTATCTCGCACATGGTGTCGCCGCCCATCCCGCAGATGCTCACCACCGAGATACGGTCTTGCGGTTCGACCGCTGCCAGCCCATCGGCCAGGCGCACCTGCGCTTGCAGGCCGTTTCTGCGCACATTGCGCTGGGCCGAGGCGAACGGCGTCTGTGCCACTTCACCCGCTACCGCGGCCTCGAGCACGCCACGCAGCATCAAGGCCACCGGCAGGTAGCCGTGGTCCGAGCCAATGTCGGCCAGGCGCGCGCCCTGTGGCACATGGGCGGCCACACGCTCCAGGCGCCTGGACAAAGTCTGTTCGTTCAACGTAAACCCCTGGTTTTGCAATCGCCTGCGATTCTGACGGCGAACGCCGCGCATTTCAAACGCCGAGGCACCCTCGACCGGGCAGGTGCGCTCGCGTAGGCTTGCCGTTTTCCTTCCGTTGCAAGGCAGACACACCATGGCACATGCAGACATCATCTACACCCCGGACCCGGACGCCGAGTCGATTTCCTCGGACGTTGCCGAGTACAACGGCGTGCTGGTCACCACGCAAATCCCGACCCACGCCGACGGCAGCCTGGAACTGGGCGGCATCGTCGAGCAGAGCGAATGCACCCTGCAGGCGCTGAAAGTGGCCCTGGAAAAGGCCGGTAGCGGTATGGACCGCGTGCTGCACCTGACCATCTACCTGACCGACATGGCCGACCGCGCAGCGTTCAACGAGGTGTACCAGCGCTTCTTCAGCAAGCCCTGGCCGGTGCGTGCGGCGGTGGGTGTGGCTTCACTGGCCTTTGAAGGCATGCGTGTGGAAGTGACGGCGATGGCTGCCAAGCGCTGAGCTGCGCTTGTTGGGGTGCGCAGCGCCCCCAACATCGTTGACTGACTGCAAGATCGCCGGGGCCGCTCTGCGGCCCTTTCGCGACGCAAGGCCGCTCCCACAGTTGCGCGTACCCGCAGCCAATCCCGCACCTCTCGGCACCCCAATGATGCCGCCAGCCCGTTTCACCGCTACAATGCCCGCCTAAACCGTGACAGCCCGAAAATATAACGACATGTCCCTTCCAAAGAATCACCTGGAACTGCTCAGCCCTGCCCGTGACGTGGCCATCGCCCGTGAAGCGATCCTGCACGGCGCTGACGCCATCTATATCGGCGGCCCGAGCTTCGGCGCGCGCCATAATGCCTGCAACGAAGTCAGCGATATCGCCGAGCTGGTCGAGTTCGCCCATCGCTACCATGCACGCGTGTTCACCACCATCAACACCATCCTGCACGACAACGAGCTGGAACCGGCGCGCAAGCTGATTCACCAGCTGTACGATGCCGGCGTTGACGCGCTGATCGTGCAGGACCTTGGGGTGATGGAGCTGGACATCCCGCCGATCGAGCTGCATGCCAGCACCCAGACCGACATCCGCACCCTGGAACGGGCCAAGTTCCTCGACCAGGCTGGCTTCTCGCAACTGGTACTGGCGCGGGAGCTGAACCTGCAGCAAATCCGCGCCATCGCCGCCGAAACCGATGCCGCCATCGAGTTCTTCATCCACGGCGCGCTGTGCGTGGCGTTCTCTGGCCAATGCAACATTTCCCATGCGCAGACCGGCCGCAGCGCCAACCGTGGTGATTGCTCGCAAGCCTGCCGCCTGCCCTACACGCTGAAAGATGACCAGGGCCGCGTGGTTGCGTTCGAGAAACACCTGCTGTCGATGAAGGACAACAACCAGACCGCCAACCTGGCTGACCTGGTCGATGCCGGCGTGCGCTCGTTCAAGATCGAGGGCCGCTACAAGGACATGGGCTATGTGAAGAACATCACCGCCCATTACCGCAAAGAGCTCGATGCCATCCTTGAAGACCGCCCTCAGTACGCCCGCGCGTCCAGCGGCCGTACCGAACACTTCTTCCTGCCCGACCCGGATAAAACCTTCCACCGCGGCAGCACCGACTACTTCGTGACCGACCGCAAGGTCGATATCGGCGCCTTCGACTCGCCAACCTTCACCGGCCTGCCGGTGGGCGTAGTGGAAAAGGTCGGCAAGCGTGACATGCAAGTGGTCACCGACGTACCGCTGACCAACGGCGACGGCCTCAATGTGCTGGTCAAGCGCGAAGTGGTGGGCTTCCGCGCCAACATCGCCGAACCGCGTGGCGAATTCGAAGAAGACGGCCAGAAGCGCTACCGCTATCGCGTCGAGCCCAACGAAATGCCCGAAGGCCTGCACAAGCTGCGGCCCAACCACCCGCTGTCGCGCAACCTCGACCACAACTGGCAACAGGCCCTGCAACGCACCTCCTCCGAACGCCGGGTCGGCGTGGAGTGGCACGCTGTCCTGCGCGAGCAGCGCCTGATGCTTACCCTCAGCAGTGAAGAAGGCGTGAGCGTGCAGGTGGCCCTGGACGGCCCATTCGGCGTAGCCAACAAGCCGCAGCAGGCACTGGAGCAGTTGCACGACCTGCTCGGCCAGTTGGGCACCACCCTGTACCACGCCGACCGCATCGAACTGGATGCCCCGCAGGCGTACTTCATTCCCAACTCGCAGCTCAAGGCCCTGCGCCGCGAGGCCATCGAGGCACTGACTGCAGCACGCGTGCAGGCGCATCCGCGTGGCGGGCGCAAGGCCGAGACTACGCCACCGCCGGTGTACCCCGAGTCGCACCTGTCGTTCCTGGCCAACGTATACAACCAGAAGGCCCGCGACTTCTACCACCGCCACGGTGTGCAACTGATCGATGCGGCCTATGAAGCGCATGAAGAACACGGCGAAGTGCCGGTGATGATCACCAAGCACTGCCTGCGCTTCTCCTTCAACCTGTGCCCCAAGCAGGCCAAGGGCGTGACCGGCGTGCGTACCAAGGTGGCACCGATGCAGCTGATTCAGGGTGACGAAGTACTGACCCTGAAGTTCGACTGCAAGCCGTGCGAGATGCATGTGATCGGCAAGATGAAGAGCCACATCATCGACCTGCCGACCCCGGGCAGCGCGGTGGCCCAGGTGGTGGGGCATATCAGCCCCGAAGACTTGCTCAAGACCATCCCGCGCGGACCGCACTGAGTTCGCCGGGCAGGGCCTCTTCGCGGCTAAACCGATGCGTGTCCACCCCCGGTGTAGGAGCGGGTTTACCCGCGAATACGGTAGCCGCGACAACGGTGAACGGCCGGTGGACATTGGCCAGCAGGACCGGCCCTTTCGCGGGTAAACCCGCTCCTACATGGGCTTGTGGATTCCGTGTAGGAGCGGGTTCACCCGCGAATACGGTAGCGGCGACAACAGTGAACGGCCGGTGGACATTGGCCAGCAGGCCCGGCCCTTTCGCGGATAAACCCGCTCCTACGCAGGCTTGTGCTTCCCCTGTAGGAGCGGGTTTACCCGCGAATACGGTAGCCGAGACAATGGTGAACGGCGGGTGGAAATTGGCCAGCAGGCCCGGCCCTTTCGCGGGTGAACCCGCTCCTACACGGGCTTGTGTAAGAGCGGC
Organism: Pseudomonas sp. NBRC 111139; assembly: GCF_001753955.1. Classification (NCBI taxonomy): domain Bacteria; kingdom Pseudomonadati; phylum Pseudomonadota; class Gammaproteobacteria; order Pseudomonadales; family Pseudomonadaceae; genus Pseudomonas; species Pseudomonas sp. NBRC 111139. Next base: position 49,376 of record NZ_BCBP01000024.1, on the reverse strand, counting down.
TTCAAAGAACAGCGCAAGCGTACCTCAGTAGCGCTCAGCGTATCTGGTGCTTGTGCAACAACCGATAGAACGTCGGCCGTGAAATGCCCAGCACCTTGGCCGCTACGCTCAGGTTGTCGCTGTGCCGGTTGAGCACATCGCACAGCGCCTGGCGCTCGGCGCGCTGCTTGTATTCTTCCAGCGTGCCCAGCGGCTGTTGTTCCGGGTCGAGCAGTTGCAACCCCAAGTCTTGCGCCTCAATCTGCCGTCCTTCGGCCAGCACCAACCCGCGGCGCACGCGGTTGGCCAGTTCGCGCACATTGCCCGGCCAGTCATGCCGCCCCATCGCCGCCAGGGCATGGTCGCTGAACGACCGTGGCCGACGCCCGGTCTCCACACTGTAGAAATGGGCAAAATGGTTGGCCAGCATCGACAGGTCACCATGCCGGTCGCGCAACGGCGCGGTCACCACCTGCAATACGTTCAGGCGGTAATACAGGTCTTCGCGGAAACGCCCTTGCTCGATGGCCCGCTCAAGGTCCACATGGGTGGCCGCCAGCACCCGTACATCCACCGGTATGGGCTGGCTGCCACCCACGCGCTCGATGTGCTTCTCCTGCAAAAAACGCAGCAAGTTGGCCTGCAATTCCAACGGCAGGTCGCCGATTTCATCAAGAAACAATGTGCCGCCATCGGCCGCTTCGATACGCCCGGTCTTGCGCTGGTGGGCACCGGTAAAGGCGCCCTTCTCATGGCCGAACAGTTCGGACTGGATCAAGTGCTCGGGGATCGCCCCGCAGTTGATCGCGATGAACGGCTGCTCGCTGCGTTGCGACTGACGGTGCAAGGTGCGCGCCACCAGCTCTTTGCCGGTGCCGCTCTCCCCGCGGATCAGCACAGGCGATTCGGTGGGTGCCAGTTTACCCAGCAACTTGCGCAACTCGCGGATAGGCCGGCTTTCGCCGAGCAACTCATGGGTTGCCTCATCGACCTTGATGGCCCCCTTGCCGCGCAAGCGCGCCATGCCGAAGGCCCGGCCCAGGGTTACCTGCACGCGGGAGACGTCGAACGGCAGGGTATGGAAGTCGAAAAACCACTCACACACAAAATCACCGAACGCCGGCATGCGCAACTGATCGGCGCTGAGCACGGCAATCCATTCGGTGTTGCTGCGCTTGATCATGTCCTTGACCGCGTCCGGGTGCCTCAGGTGCGAAGCCTGCAAGCGCAATAGCCCGACATCGCACGTGTGGTCCAGCGCAGCCCCGAGCATACAGCTGTCCACATCCCAGCCTGCGTTGCGCAGGCCAGGTAACAAGCGGTGGCAATCGTCGCAGGGGTCGACGATAAGCAAACGGCGTTGAGCGGCAGGCTGCTGCATGACCGATCCTTGGCGCCAGTTTTTGGTTTTTTGAAGTAAAACAGCAAGTTGTGGCGCCCGTTTAACAGTAGCAACGAAGTTGACGGTTCCCAGTACCGTCTGTCTGCCGAATCATTTTTTTACAAACCGCCACGGGAATTTTAGCACTTTATCGACATCACATGGCGGCGCAGGCAAGAACAGCGTCGACCCTGAAAAAAATTTACAGCCAATGTGTGACTTACCCACGAACAACGAGCATCAGTAGACATAACCCCGCGCTGCACTTCGCGATCAATGAGGCGACTTTGAAGCAACGCGGACTTCACTTCGATGTTTGGGACCATAGAGAGACCGAACCATGAATGCCCCGCTCCGTGTCAACGAAGCACTGCTGATTGCCGACCACGCCTTCGAACCTTTCCAGTGCGTAGCCTGGGATGCACCCAATGGTACTGGTGAACTGAGCCTGGCAGTGATCGACCGGACCAGCACCCGCATCGGCGCCAAGCAAGTGTCGTCGCGCATCTACTCCGACCCGGCCCAGTGGGCCAGCCTGATCGAAGAAGTGCGCGCCGAATTGTGTGAAAAGGGCTACGACCTGCAACCGTGGTCGATGCCGAAGTAATATTGGCCAGCACAACAAGTGCGTGCATGGTCACGCACTTGTACAACTTCTCTGTTGCTGTTGTGGCAACTTTCCCAATTGCGACAACGTGTCGCAACCTGCCAGTTCAATCCACCACCTTGAATTGTTGCAAGTGCTGGTAATCAGCCTGCAATTGTTCTGCCAGACGCTGAGCGCGTCCCAGGCGCACGGGCGCCAGTTCCATATCGACCAACAACGTGGCGCATGGCATCGGCTGCACGGTATTGCTGTGCTGCAGGCGACCGTCGGTGAACACCAGGCAACGCAAGGCCTCTTGCGGATGGGCTCGCTGCCGCGCCTGTAGCCAGTGCCGCGCCTGTTCCAGTGCGGCGATCAGCGGCGTGCCCCCACCTGCTCCCAAGGCCTGCAGCCAGGGTTGCAAGGCAGCGGATGCCTTCAGCCCGTGGCGCTGCCACTGTGGTGTGCGCCCGCTGGCAGTCAGCAGGGCCAGGCGGGCGCGTTGTCGATAGGCTTGGTCGAACAATGCCGCCAGCAGCCCTTTGGTCTGTGCCAGCGCCTGATGGCGCCGGGTTGAAGCCGAGGCATCGACGATCACCAGCCACAATTCTGCCGGCCTGCCTTGGCGCTGCTGCCAGCACAGGTCCTGTCGCTGGCGTGGCCGCCCTTTGAGCAAGGTCGGCAGCCAGGCTACCCGGCCGGCCGCCGCATTTCGCACGAGGCCACGGCGGGTACCGTTCTGCTTGCCTATGCCCGTTCTGGCATCCGCCCCGTTGGCTGGTGGCTGGGGGATGCTCAGGGCTTTTTTGCCCAGTTCGGCACCTCGCGGCGGGCGCCGCTGGCTACCGGCTGTGCCGGTAATGCCCCCCAGTCGCCCTGCCCACCCTGTTCGCCCGGGTTGCCGGCGCCAGGCTGCTGGTCAGGCGGCTGTGGCGCCGACGGCGGGCTGGCCTGGGGCGTCATACGGCGGCGATGGCGCAAGGCGAATTCGGCCACCGCCTCGACATCCACTTCTTCGATAGCTGCAGCCCCACGCCAGGCACAGTGGGCGCGCGCAGCGCGCAGCCACACCAGGTCGGCGCGCAGGCCGTCCACGCCGGCGGCGTAGCAGCGCTCGGTAATCCAGGCAAGCGCCTGGTCATCCAGGGCAATGTCGGCCAAGGCCTGGCGCGCCGCGTGGCAGCGCTCGCGCAGTTGCGCCTGGGCCTGGGCCCAGTGTGCGCAGAACGCCTGAGGGTCACTGTCGAAGGCCAGACGGCGGCGAATGATCTGCTGCCGGGCCTCGGGCTCCGGCAAGCCCTCCAGCGCCACGTTCAAGCCGAAACGGTCGAGCAACTGCGGGCGCAGTTCGCCCTCTTCCGGGTTCATGGTGCCGATCAGTACGAAGCGGGCGCTGTGCCGATGCGAGATACCGTCACGCTCGATGCGGTTTGTGCCGCTGGCAGCCACGTCAAGCAACAGATCGACCAAGGTGTCGGGCAGCAGGTTGACCTCATCGACATACAGCACACCGCCGTCGGCCTGGGCCAGCACGCCCGGGGAAAACTGCGCCTTGCCCTGCCCCAGCGCGGCATCCAGGTCGAGGGTGCCGACCAACCGCTCTTCACTGGCGCCCAATGGCAAGGTGACGAACGGGCCTTCGCCAAGCAGGTCGGCCAGGCCACGGGCCAGGGTGCTCTTGGCCATGCCACGCGGCCCTTCGATCAGCACACCACCGATCCTGGGGTCGATGGCGGTCAGGCACAGCGCCAGCTTGAGGTCGTCTGCACCGACCACGGCCGCCAGCGGAAATTGTACGGGTTCACTCATTTCAAGCCTGTTCCTCGCCATCGAGCAGTTGGTCCTCAAGGGCTTCGCGGTAGTCGCCCGGCGCCTGCCACAAGCCGCGCTGCTGGGCCTCCAGCAGGCGCTCGGTGAGGTCGCGCAGGGCCTCGGGGTTGTGCTCGCGCATGAAATCGCGGGTTGCCGGGTCGAGCACATAGGCATCGGCCAGCCCCTGGTAATGATGGTCGTCGATCAGGTGCGTGGTGGCGTCGAAGGCGAACAGGTTGTCGACTGTCGCGGCCATCTCGAAGGCACCCTTGTAGCCGTGACGCTTGACCCCGTCGATCCACTTGGGATTGAGCGCACGCGCGCGGATCACCCGGTTCAGCTCTTCCTTGAGGGTACGGATGCGCGGTCGGTCGGCCTGGCTGTGGTCGCAATGGTAGCTGGCCACCACCGCCCCGGACAGGGTTTCCGAGGCCGCCAGCATGCCGCCCTGGAACTGGTAGTAATCGTTGGAATCGAGCAGGTCGTGCTCGTGGTTGTCCTGGTTCTGCAGCACCGCCTGCACCTTGGCCAGGCGCTGGGCGAACTGGGCGCGGGCCGGGGTGCCGTCGTCGCTGCCGCCGTAGGCATAGCCACCGTGGTTGAGGTAGACCTCTGCCAGGTCGTCGCGGCTGTGCCACAAGCGCCCGTCAATGGCGTTCTGCACCCCGGCACCGTATGCGCCGGGTTTGGCACCGAACACCCGCCAGCCAGCCTGACGTGCAGCCTGCTCGGCATCCACGCCTTGAGCCTGCAGCGCGGCCCGCTCGCTGCGCACGCGGGCAGCCAGGGGGTTGAGGTCGTCAGGTTCGTCCAGTGCGGCCACGGCCTGCACGGCGGCGTCGAACAGGCGGATCAGGTTACCGAAGGCATCGCGGAAGAAGCCGGAAACGCGCAAGGTCACATCCACCCGCGGGCGGTCGAGCAGGCTCAACGGCAAGATTTCGAAGTCGTCGACGCGCTGGCTTCCGGTGGCCCAGACAGGCCGCACGCCCATCAGCGCCATGGCCTGCGCGATGTCGTCGCCGCCGGTGCGCATGGTCGCCGTGCCCCACACCGACAGGCCGAGCTGACGCAAGTGATCGCCGTGGTCCTGCAGATGGCGCTCGAGGATCAGGCTGGCCGAGGCGAAGCCCAGGCGCCAGGCTGTGGTGGTGGGCAGGTTGCGCACGTCCACCGTATAGAAGTTGCGGCCGGTGGGCAGCACATCGAGGCGCCCTCGGCTAGGCGCACCACTGGGGCCGGCGGGCACGAAGCGCCCGGCCAGTGCCGCCAGCAGGCCATGCATTTCAGCCGTGCCGCAGGCGTCCAGGCTGGGTGCGACCGCTTCACGCAGGGCCTGCACTACAGCGTGCACCGGTTGCCACTCACTCAGGTCGGGTAACTGTGCTGTGCCTTCCAGCGCCTGCCCGATCACCTGCAGTGCCAACAGCTCAAGGCGCTCGCGGGTGTCGCCACAGGTGCGCCAAGGTTCATTGCTCATGGCCTGCAGCTGTTCAGGGCGTATGCCCTGCCACGGCTGCCCAAGGTCGCAGTCGAGCGGGTCCCAGCCCGGCACCAGTGCTTTGGCCAAAGCCCGCAGCAGGCTGGCATTACCGCCACGGCCGTCGCCACGCTCGACCCGCAACAACGCCAGCAGCGTATCCAGGCGTAGCCGCCCTTCAGGTGACTGACCAAACACGTGCAGGCCATCGCGAATCTGCGACTCCTTCAGGTCGCACAGGTAGGTATCCAGGCGCGGCAGCCAGAGCGCCGCATCGTCCAGTTGCCCTTCCAGTTGCAACTCACGGTCGATGTGGTTGGCCTTGACCAGCTCGAGGATGTCACGCTGCAACTCGCGGGCACGCCGTGGGTCGAGCAACTGCGCTTCGTAGAACTCGTCGGCCAGTTGTTCCAGGTGGCGCAGCGGGCCATAGGTTTCGGCACGGGTCAGCGGCGGCATCAGGTGGTCAATGATCACCGCCTGGGTGCGGCGCTTGGCCTGGGCACCTTCGCCCGGGTCGTTGACGATGAACGGGTAGATGTTCGGCAGCGGACCCAGCAGCGCGTCCGGCCAGCACTGCGCCGACAGCCCGACGCCTTTGCCGGGCAGCCATTCGAGGTTGCCATGCTTGCCGACGTGGATCACCGCATCGGCGGCAAATGCGTGACGCAACCAGAAGTGAAATGCCAGGTAGCCGTGCGGCGGCACCAGGTCAGGGTCGTGATACACCGCGCTGGGGTCCACCTGGTAGCCCCGCGCCGGCTGGATACCGACGAAGGTCAAGCCAAAGCGCAGGCCGGCAACCATCAGCCGGCCGCTGCGGTACATCGGATCCTGTTCGGGCGGCCCCCAGCGTTCCAGCACTGCCTGGCGGTTGGCCTGCGGCAGGCGCTCGAAGGCCACCTGGTAGTCGACCAGGCTCAGGCTCTGGGCACAGGGGCGCTGGTCGAGGTGGTCGAGGTCGTTGGTCACCCCACCGAGCAGCTGATGGATCAGTTGCGTACCGCTGCCCGGCAATTCGGCCAGCGGGTAGCCTTCGGCCTGCAGCGCCTTGAGGATGTTGAGTGCGGCGGCGGGCGTGTCCAGGCCGACGCCATTGCCAATGCGGCCATCGCGAGTCGGGTAGTTGGCCAGCACCAGGGCCACACGCTTCTGGGCATTGGGCAGGCGGGCCAGCTCGACCCAGCGGCGGGCCAGCTCGGCGACAAAGTCCATGCGCTCGGGGTGGGCGCGGTAGCAGACAACGTCGGACTGGCTGCGCTCGCTGCGCCAGGCCATGTCCTTGAAGCTGACCGGGCGCGTGATGATGCGCCCGTCCAGCTCCGGCAATGCAATGTGCATGGCCAGGTCGCGCGCGCCCAGGCCCTGCTCGCTGGCTTCCCAGCCTGGCTGGTTGTCCTGCGCGCAGATTGCCTGAAGCACCGGGATGTCGCGGCGAAACGGGCGCAGGTTGGGGCGCTCGGGGCTGGACAAGGCGAAACCGGTGGTATTGACCAGCACTTCGGCGCCGACCTCGTCCAGCCAGGCTTCGACCTGTTCCAGGCAGGCGCTTTCCTTGAGGCTGGCCACGGCGATCGGCAACGGGTTCAGGCCGGCAGCCTGCAGGCGCTGGCAGAACACGTCGATGAAGGCGGTATTGGCCGCTTGCAGGTGCGAACGGTAGAACAGCAACGGCGCCACTGGCTGCTCGGGGTGCCAGTGCGGGTACCAGTCCTCGAGTGTCGCGCTGCCCTTGGCGGGGTGATAGACCGCCGTGCGCGGCAAAGGCTGCGGCTCGTCCCAGGCATAGTCGCGGCCCAGCCATTGGCTGGCCAGGCAGTTGAACAGGTTGATGGCGTTGGCCTTGCCGCCCTGGCGCAGGTAATGCCAAAGCCGCTCGGCCTGCTCACCGCGGACGTTGCCCAGGCGGGTCAGCTCCGGGTCCGGGCGGTCATCGCCCGGCACCAGAATCAGCTGCACGCCACGGGCGGCCAGCTCGACCAGTTGTTCGACACCATAGCGCCAGTAACCAACGCCACCGTGCAGCGACACCAGGATGACCTTGGCGTGGCGCAGCACCTGGTCGACATACAGGTCGACCGAGGCATGGTTCTGCACCTGCATCGGGTTGGCCAGGCGCAGGCTGGGAAAGTCTTCGGGCAATTGCTCGGCGGTGTCGGCGAGCAAGGCCAGGTGTGAATCGCCACTGCAGAGAATCACCAGCTCGGCGGGTGTCTGGCCGAGGTCGGCAATGCTGTCATCCGGTACGAAAGCACCGGGCTGGGTCCGCAGCAGGTGCATGGGTCAGGCGCCCAGTGCCTGGCGCAGGCGCGCTTCCAGCTGGGCAGCATCGAGGTCCTGGCCGATCAGCACCAGGCGGGTGATGCGCGGCTCATCGGCGCGCCAGGCGCGGTCGAAGTGCTTGTCGAAACGGGTGCCCACGCCTTGTACCAGCAGGCGCATCGGCTTGCCCGGGATGGCGGCGAAGCCTTTGGCGCGCAGGATACCGAACTCCACCACCAACTGGGTCAATGCATCGAGCAGCAGGCTTTCGTCGGCTTCTGGCAGGTCGATGGAGATGGAGTCGAAAGCGTCGTGGTCATGATCGTCATGATCGTCGCCGTCGTGGTGCGAATCGTGGTGGGTTCGGCGGCCATCGATATGCGCCTCGGACTCGGCACCCACGCCCAGCAGCACCTCCAGTGGCAGCTTGCCGCTGCTGGCCTCGATCACTTTCACCGCCGGCGGCAGTTCTTCGGCCACCTCGGCACGCACCTTGGCCAGGCCTTCGGCGTCGATCAGGTCGGCCTTGTTCAACACCACCAGGTCGGCGCTGGCCAACTGGTCAGCGAACAGCTCATGCAGGGGCGATTCATGGTCCAGGTTAGGGTCGAGCTTGCGCTGGGCATCGACCTGGTCCGGGTAGGCAGCAAAGGTGCCGGCGGCCACGGCCGGGCTGTCGACCACGGTGATGACCGCATCGACGGTGCAGGCGTTACGGATTTCCGGCCACTGGAATGCTTGTACCAATGGCTTGGGCAGGGCCAGGCCGCTGGTTTCGATGAGGATGTGGTCGAGGTCGCCACGGCGGGCCACCAGCTCGCGCATCACCGGGAAGAATTCTTCCTGCACGGTGCAGCACAGGCAGCCGTTGGCCAGCTCGTAGACGCGGCCGCTGGCTTCTTCTTCGGTGCACCCGATGCTGCACTGCTTGAGGATCTCGCCATCGATGCCCAGTTCGCCGAACTCGTTGACGATGACCGCAATGCGGCGCCCCTGGGCGTTGTCGAGCATGTGGCGCAGCAAGGTGGTCTTGCCCGATCCGAGGAAGCCGGTGACGATGGTGACGGGGAGCTTGGCCAGTGTTTTCATGTCGCATTGCCCTTGGCAGTGTGGCGCGGGCATGCAGGACGACAGCCGCAGGCCAGGCCGGCCGGGCTTGTTCGCCACCGGATCACCCCGCCCGGTTGAAAGTCGAAAACGTGACGAGGCAGGTCTCCTGGCTTGCACCGTTCCATGTCCCCGTTCAGTCGAACAGCGGGCTGGCGGGATGACGCCTTCCCGCGCGCTGGCGCAGTGGCTGTGTCGATCCGTTGTCGGTGCTTACAGTTGCGGGGGCAGCCGCGGCTTGTACCGCGTTCCCGTCTTAGCTCCGGCCATGCCGAAGAACCTCGAAGTGGCAAGGCTACGCAGTGGCTGGCGGGTGGTCAACCATTGCTGCCGGCTGGTCGACCATAAGGGGAGCAACTGCGCTACAGTGGCACCTTTTCAACGGACAAGGACGCCCCATGCCCCTCGCCCCCGCCATACCTGTACTGCGCATATTCTCGATCGACAAGGCCAAGGAGTTCTACCTCGATTTCCTGGGTTTCAGCCTGGACTGGGAGCACCGCTTCAGCCCGGACTTGCCGTTGTACATGCAGATCCACCGTGATGGCCTGATCCTGCACCTTTCAGAGCACCATGGCGATGCCTGCCCTGGCTCGACCGTGTTCGCCCGCCTCGACGACCTGCACGCGCTGGAGCGTGAATTGCAGGGTAAACAGTACGGTTTCGCCCGGCCTGAGGCCGAGCGCCTGGATTGGGGCCTGCAGATGCAGGTGTGGGACCCGTTCGGCAACCGCCTGCGCTTTTGCCAACAGATTGATGACGAGGCCAACCCGTGAAGGCATTGGGCAAACGCGAAATGGGCCGCCTGGAGCGGGAGTTGGTCGCGTGCCTGACCGATGCCTGCGAAGCCGCCAAGGCGGAGATTGTCGGCTTCAGTTGGCTTACCCATCGCCTCGACCCCGAGGACTTTCCGGGCAGCCTGCGTATTACCTGGGTATTCGAGCAAGAGGCCGATAAAGCCGCTGCAGTGGCGGGCGACGCAAAGGCACGTATGCTGGCACTGACCTGCCAGGCATTGGACCACGCTGGAATACAGCTGGACCATCCCGCTTGGCATGTACGCTATGACAGCGAAGAGGCCTGTGCACGGGTGCATGGCGGGGACTGGGGAAAACGCCTGCAGGGGCATTGACCCTGCGGTTTGACGATAGTATCGCTTCGCAGCCTATCAATTCGTGACTGGCCGTTCCCGATCCGCCAAGGATGGTTTAAGGTGGCATGGTGCGCATATAACAGCAGCCCGAGCGATCGGGCACTTGCAAGACAATGAGGGTGTCATGAGCAACGAAAGCATTAATTGGGACAAGCTGGGTTTCGACTACATCAAGACCGACAAACGCTACCTGTCCGTATGGCGCAATGGCGAGTGGGACAAGGGCACCCTGACCGAAGACAACGTACTGCACATCAGTGAAGGCTCCACGGCCCTGCACTACGGCCAGCAGTGCTTCGAAGGCCTGAAGGCCTACCGTTGCAAGGACGGCTCGATCAACCTGTTCCGCCCGGACCAGAACGCGGCCCGCATGCAGCGCAGCTGCGCACGCCTGCTGATGCCGCACGTGCCGACCGATGTGTTCATCGAAGCGTGCAAGCAAGTGGTCAAGGCGAATGAAAAGTTCGTGCCACCGCACGGCAAAGGCGCCCTGTACCTGCGCCCGTTCGTGATCGGCACCGGCGACAACATTGGCGTGCGCACCGCCCCCGAGTTCATCTTCTCGGTGTTCGCCATCCCGGTTGGTTCGTATTTCAAGGGCGGCATGAAGCCGCACAACTTCCAGATTTCCAGCTTCGACCGTGCTGCCCCACAGGGCACCGGCGCGGCCAAGGTCGGTGGCAACTACGCTGCCAGCCTGCAGCCGGGCGCTGAAGCGAAGAAGGCCAACTTCGCCGACGCCATCTACCTCGACCCGCTGACCCACACCAAGATCGAGGAGGTCGGTTCGGCCAACTTCTTCGGCATCACCGCCAACAACGAGTTCGTCACCCCGAAATCGGCCTCGGTACTGCCCGGCATCACCCGCCTCTCGCTGATGGAACTGGCGCAATCGCGTCTGGGCCTGACCGTGATCGAAGGCGATGTCGAGATCAGCAAGCTGGACCGTTTCGTGGAAGCCGGTGCCTGCGGTACCGCAGCCGTGATCACTCCGATCGGCGGCATCGAGTACAACGGCAAGCTGCACGTGTTCCACGACCTGGAAAAGGTCGGCCCGGTTACCCAGAAGCTCTACAACGAGCTGACCGGTATCCAGAGCGGCGATGTAGAGGCACCGGCAGGCTGGATCGTCAAGGTCGCCTGAGGCGCATCAGCTGTATGAAAACGGGGCATGCCAGCGATGGCATGCCCCGTTTTTCATGGGTTTACGCGGCCACCTTGAGGTACGGGTTTACCCGCGAATACGGTGGCGGCAGCGACGGTGAACGGCGGGTGGAAATTGGCCAGCAGGCCCGGCCCTTTCGCGGGTAAACCCGCTCCTACGACGGCCTGTGTCCAACCCACGAGGTGTGTCCACCACCGTGGTAGGAGCGGGTTTATCCGCGAATACGGTAGCGGCAGCGACGGTGAACGGCGGGTGGAAATTGGCCAGCAGGGCCGGCCCTTTCGCGGGTAAACCCGCTCCTACGACGGCCTGTGTCCAACCCACGAGGTGTGTCCACCACCGTGGTAGGAGCGGGTTTACCCGCGAATACGGTGGTGGCGGCGACGGTGAACGGCGGGTGGAAATTGACCAGCAGGGCCGGCCCTTTCGCGGGTAAACCCGCTCCTACACGACGGCCTGCGCCCAATCCCCGACGTGTGACCACCACCGTGGTAGGAGCGGGTTTACCCGCGAATACGGTAGCGCCGGCGACGGTGAACGGCGGGTGGAAATTGGCCAGCAGGCCCGGCCCTTTCGCGGGTGAACCCGCTCCTACACGACGGCCTGCGCACAACCACCGACCTGTGTCCACCCCTGATCAATGAACCGCGCCGGGTGGCCGAATCATGCCAGGCGCCGCTGCACCAGCAGGTGCCGGGCTTTGTCGAACGCCCAGTTGTACACCACGGTGTAGGGCAGGATGATCACGAAGAAGCCCAGCTCCACCATGAACGCCTGCAGCAGCGAAATCTCCAGCATCCAAGCCGCCACCGGCAGGCACCACACCACCAGGCCGGCTTCGAAGCCAAGACCGTGCACAAAACGCGTACTGGCCTTCCAGTTGATGCGTTCGGTTTGCACCCAGCGATCAACCAGTGCGTTGTAGACCATGTTCCACAGCATGGCGATCACCGACAGGGTCACCGCCAGCGCGCCCGCCGTTGCCAACGACTTGCCCATGATCCAGGACAGCAGCGGCGCACACAGCAGTACCGCAAAAACTTCATAGCCAACGGCGTGGACCAGGCGTTCGGTGAAAGACACGTTTTTCATTGCACATTCCATCCATTGCGGGAGTCGTGCTTCCCATTTTCTTTGATAGAACTGATACTCGCGACATAGCTACCATCGGTTTTATCAATACCATGCGTTACTCTCCCGAAGCTCTGGTCGCCTTTACCGAAGCCGCCTCACTCGGTTCGTTTTCTGCGGCGGCGCGCAAGCTGCGCAAAAGCCAGTCCACTGTCAGCATCGCCATCGCCAATTTCGAGGCCGATATCGGCTGCCCGCTGTTTGACCGCAATGGCCGCCACCCCACGCTCAATGAGGCGGGCAGGCAGGTGCTGAGCCATGTCGAGGCGATTCTCGATGCCAGCGCCCAGCTCGATGCGCTGGCAGTGCGACTGGCGCAAAATGTCGAGGCGCTGGTATCTGTGGTGATGTCGGACAGCTACAGCGTAACGTTCCAGGGGGCGGTGATGACTCGTTTCGCCCAGCACTACCCCCATACCGAGCTACGCTGCGGCCCGGCGGAGGACGCTGATGTGATCGAGATGATCCAGCAGGGCCTGGCCCATGTCGGCATCCTTGCCACACAGCCCGGCTACCCCGCCGACGTGGCCGTGGCGCGCTTGCCGGAGCAGGCAGAGTTCGGCGTGTATGTCGCCAGCGAGCATCCGCTGGCAAGCCTGGCGCAGGTAAAGGCGCAGCATCTGGAGAACGCACGACAGCTGTATATCAAGACCTATGCCCCCAGCCTGCACCATGGCCGTGGCCAAGCGTGGTCGGCACCGGATTACCTTACCCTGCTGGAGTTCGCCGTGCGCGGGTTTGGCTGGGCCGAGCTGCCCAGGGCGCTGGTAAAACGGTTTGGCAACGAGCTGGTGGAGTTGCAGATAGCGGGTTACCCCCGGCGGGTGGATATGGATGTGGCCTGGTCGAGCCGGCGTGCCTTGGGGCCGGCCGGGCAATGGCTGGTGCGACAAATGTTGGGGCAATAGTTGTGTCGCCTGCCCGAACTTGAAGTGCGCCCAGACACAACAACCGGTACACCCAGCGACAAGCCTTCCCCCCACCCCGCCCCTTAGCCTGTCACCACGCGCCGCCCCGCTGCGGCACGCACCCAAAAAGCACAAGAACAAACGTTGGTGACCTATGCAGACAGTAGATCCGATCACCCTTGCGGTTGTCCGGGGTGCGCTGGAGACAGCGCAACGCGAAATGACCCTGACCCTGGAAAAGACCGGGCGCTCCAGTGTGTTCAACCTGGCACACGACTATTCCAACTCGCTGTTCGACCACTTGCCGGAAATGATCCTGCAGGGCCAGGACATTCCCATCCACCTGGGCTCGCTGATACCGGCCATGAAATGCGTGGCCGAGTTCTTCGGCGACGACATCGCCGAAGGCGACGTGATCTACCACAACGACCCCGCCTACAAGGGCAGCCATATTCTCGACTGCTGCATGTACAAACCGGTGTATTACCAGGGCGAGCTGGTGTTCTGGACCGTCTGCAAGGGCCACCTGACCGACATCGGCGGCCCGGTGCCGGCGGGCTACAACCCCGATGCCAAGGAGATCTATGCCGAGGGCCTGCGCATTCCACCGGTCAAGCTGTGGGAAAAGGGCAAGCGTCGTGAGGACGTGATCAACTTCATGCTCACCAACATGCGCGCCCGCCCCTATCAGGAAGGCGACCTCAATGCCCAGTATGGCGCCTGCAAGGTCGGCGAGCGGCACTTGCTGGAGCTGCTGGACAAGTACGGCGTGGCACAGGTGCGTGCCTCCATCGCCGAACTGAAGAACATGGCCGACCGACACATGCGGGCGCTGTTGCGCGATGTGCCGGATGGTGACTACAGCGGCACCGCCGTGCTCGAAGATGCCGGCCACGGCCTGGGTGAACTGGCCATCACCGCCCATGTGCAGATCCGTGGCGACCAGGCCCATGTGCGCATCGAAAGCCCGCCGCAGGTGCCGTACTTCATCAATTCCTATGAGGGCAACTCGGTATCCGGGGTTTACCTGGGGCTGATGATGTTCGCCCAGGTGGCGCCGCCTTACAACGAAGGCCTGTATCGCTGCGTAACGGTCGATGTCGGCCCCAGGGGTACGCTGTGCAATGCCGAGGAACCCGCGCCTCACGTCAATTGCACCACCACGCCGATGGAAACCCTCGCCGATGCCGTGCGCACGGCACTGGAACAGGCCTCGCCACAGCGGGTAACGGCCTCCTGGGGGCATACCAGCGGCATCAACATTGCCGGCCGCGACCCGCGCAACGGCAATAGCGAGTACGTGACGATGGTGCTGGCCTCGATCATTTCCGGTGCCGGTGCCAACAAGGTGATGGATGGCTGGCACGCCTGCGGCCCGCTGTGCTGCTTCGGGGCGCTGATGAGCGGTGACATCGAGCTGCTCGAACACGCTTATCCGGTGCTGATCCACCGCTACAGCCTGATGGCCGACAGTGGTGGCGCCGGTGAGTTACGCGGGGGTTCGGGCACCCGCCTGGAGATCGAGCCACTGGACCACGCCATGACCGTGGTCGGCTTCGGCGAGGGCCGCCAGTTGCCCACCGCTGGTGCCGCCGGGGCTCGCAATGCCCTGCTCGAGCCCAAACTGGGCCGGCTGATCCATCGCCATGCCGATGGCCGCGAAGACCACTACACGCAGAACCCCATGCTCACCCTGCAGCCCGGCGAACGCATCATCAACATCAACCCAGGGGGTGGTGGCTACGGCGACCCACTGCGCCGTCGGGTCGCAGCAGTACTGGAGGACGTGCGCAACGGCCTGGTCTCGCCACAAGGCGCAGCCCTGGAATATGGCGTGGTCCTCGATGCCGATGGCCAACTGGACGAAACAGCCACCCGCCTTGCCCGCGCCCCGCGCTAACCGGAGAACACGCATGCGTAACCAATATCGCCTGGGCGTAGACGCCGGCGGCACTTTCACCGATTTCATCCTGGCCGATCGCGACGGCGGCGTGCAGCTGTTCAAGGCCCCCTCCACGCCGCAGGACGGCACCTTGGCCATTCGCGCCGGCCTGGCACAGATTGCTGACGCCACCGGGCGCAGCCCGGCCGAACTGATCGCCAACTGTGACCTGTGCATCAACGGCACCACCGTGGCCCTCAACGCGCTGATCGAGCGCACCGGGGTCAAGGTGGGCCTGCTGTGCACCGAGGGGCACGAGGACAGCCTGGAAATCCGCCTGGGCCACAAGGAAGAGGGCCACCGCTACGACGCCCACTACCCGCCGGCACACATGCTTGCCCCACGCCACCTGCGCCGCCCGATCGGTGGCCGAATCCTTGGCGATGGCCGTGAGCACAGCCCGCTGGACGAAGCCGCCATCCATGCCGCCATCGACTACTTCCGTGCCGAAGGCGTGCAGGCCGTGGCCATTTCCTTCCTGTGGTCGGTGCGCAACCCCAGCCACGAACAACGGGCCGCCGAACTGGTACGGGCTGCCCTGCCCGAGGTGTTCGTCTGCACCGGCTGCGAGGTGTTCCCGCAGATTCGCGAATACACCCGCACCTCCACCACCGTGGTCAACGCCTACCTCAGCCCGGTAATGGCACGTTACGTGGCGCGCATCGACAGCCTGTTTCAGGCACTTGGCGCACAGCAGCCAGTACGCTACTTCCAGTCCAATGGCGGGTTGGCGCCCGGGCACCTGATGCGTGAGCGCGCCGTCAACGCGATCAACTCCGGTCCGGCCTCAGCGCCACAAGCCGGGCTGGCGGTAGCGAGGCCGTTCGGGATCGACAACGTCATCACCGTGGACATGGGCGGCACCTCGTTCGACATCACCCTGACCAATGGCGGACGCACCAACTTCAGCAAGGACGTGGACTTCCTGCGCCAGCGCATCGGCGTGCCGATGATCCAAGTGGAGACCCTGGGTGCCGGCGGTGGCTCCATCGCCCACCTGGACGAGTTTGGCATGCTCCAGGTCGGACCGCGCAGCGCCGGCGCCATGCCTGGGCCGGTGTGCTACGGCAAGGGTGGCCACGAACCCACGGTCACCGACGCCAACCTGGCACTTGGCTACCTGCCCGACGGCGCACTGCTGGGCGGCAGTATCCGCCTGAACCGCCAGGCCGCGCTGGACGCCATCCGGAGCACGATCGCCGAACCGTTGGGCATCAGTGTGGAACGCGCGGCATTCGGCATCACCACCCTGGTCAACCTGAACATGGTCAACGGCATCCGCCGCGTATCGATCGAGCGCGGTCACGACCCGCGTGACTTCGCCCTGATCGGCGCAGGCGGTGCGGCGGGCATGCACGTGGTGCGCCTGGCCGAAGAAATCGGCATGCACACCGTGCTGATCCCCAAGGTGGCCTCGGGCTTGTGTGCGTTCGGCCAGATCCTGTCCGACGTGCGCTACGACCAGCTCACCAGCCTGTCGATGCGCCTGGACGCCGGGCACGTCGACCTGGCGCAACTCAACCAGACCCTCACCGAACTGCGTGAGCAAGGCCTGGCCAACCTGCGCGAAGACGGTTTTGGCGACCAGGCCAGCAGCTGCCACTACACCCTGGAGATGCGCTACCTGGGGCAGATTCATGAGTGCAGTGTGGACCTGCAGCAGCACAGCCTGGACGAGGCAGGGCTGGCCGCGCTGATCAGCCGCTTCCACAGCCGCCACCAGACCCTGTACTCGTACAGCGAACCCGCCAGCCCGGTGGAGCTGGTGAACCTGGAGTGCTCGGTGATCGGCCACCTGCCACGCCCGCCGCAACCCGAGCTGCAGGGGCCGGCCGAGCCCCCCGCCCCCACCGCGCAATCCGTCCGCCCGATGCTGTTCAGTGCCGACGGTGAATGGCAGCCCACACCGGTGTTCAACGGTAACCACCTGTTGCCAGGGCAGACCGTGCATGGCCCCTGTGTGATCGAGGAAGACACCACCAATATTGTCCTGCCACCCGGCTGGCAGGCTCGCCTGGAGCCTTCGGCCACCTACCGGGTGACACGCGGGGGTTGATCTTGCGGTCGGCGCGCGCCGATCATGGGCCTGACAACCGCCCGGCAGTTTTACGCTGCCGGGCGGTTTGTACAATAACAAGAGCTGCTTGAGTAGCTTGCCTGCAGTTCCTTTTTTCAATGCTGCCCTCTTTGAAAAAGGACCCACCATGCCCACAGAACTCTCGACCCACGGCTGGCCACAGCCCGAACGCCAGGCACGCTGGGCCGAAGCCATCAGTGACACCTATTTCCCATTGAGCCTTGAATTTGCTGCCGGACAGCCGTTCGATGGCCACCTGCAGCGCTGGAGTACGCCGAGCACGCCACTGAGCCTGTCGCGCCTGCGGTCCAGCCAGCTGGGTTACTCGCGCAGTAACGCGCACATCGGCCAGGACCATGAAGCGTTCTACCTGGTGACCGTGCCGCATGGCAGCGAGGTGCACTTTGAACAGGACGGCCACCAGATCAGTTGCAGCCCGGGCGGTTTCATCGTCGAGCGCGGCGATGCACCCTACCGCTTCCACTACGGCACACAGAACGACTTGTGGGTGCTCAAGCTGCCCGAGCGTGCGCTCAAAGCCAACCTGCTGGGGCACAAGCGCTATACCCGGCATTGCTTCGATGCCCGTCAGGGCCTGGGGCGCATCTTCGTCGAGCAACTCGACCTGTGTGCCCGCCATTTCGACACCAGCCCCCCGGCAGCCCGGCATCTACTGCTGGAACAGGCCTCCGCCACCCTGCTGCTGGCCTTGCAACAGGATGAGCGCGTGCTGGGCAGCGAAGGCAGCAACCTCAGCACCCTGCACCTGACGCGGGTCGAGCAGTACGTGCAGCAAAACCTGGGTGACCCCGAGCTGTCGCCACAAACCATCGCCAGCGCCTGTGGGCTGTCGCTGCGTTATCTGCACAAGTTGTTCGCGATCACGCCCTACACCCTTGGCGAGTGGGTACGCCGTCAACGCCTGGAGGCCGTGCACCGGCAACTGCTTGACCCGCATTGCCACCTGGCGATCGGCGAACTGGCATTTCGCTGGGGCTTTGCCGATCAGGCGCAGTTCACCCGGGCATTTCGCCAGCAGTATGGGTGCACGGCGAGCGAGGTGCGGGCTACGCGTGCGCACTGATCACAACAACGGAAAATGGCCCGCTTCCACAGGGGCACCGTCGCGTTGGCTTGGCGGGCTCAATCCCCCGCCGCCACATCCACCACTTTCCAGCTGTCGTCCGGGTCGAAGCGTTTCATCTCCTTCGCCAGCCTGTCGCCATGCGGCCCGAGGTCTTTCTCGAACACTTGGCCGTCATGGCTGATCATGAAGCTCATCACCCCGGTGTCGTCGTACTTGGCCGGCCAGGCGACCATGGCGAAGCCACGGCTCATCTGGTTACCGATCAGGTAGCTGTAGGCACCGCCCGGGGCGGATGGGCCCTGTGCATCCAGGATGCGGAAGTGGTAGCCATACCAGGCGTCACCGACCACATCCTGGCCGAACAGCGGACCCAACGGGCTGACGTCACCGTCGCCATCGTCATCCCAATACAGCCCGTCATGCTTGCCCGGCTCGCTGAAAATCTTCTGTGCGTACTCCAGCGCACCATTGCCGTTATGGTCCTGGGTCGCGTAGTCCATTTGCGCATCGTGATAGGCCAGCAGCGACTGCAGAACACCCAGCTCGTTGCGCCCGATACGACGGGCGCGGATTTCGGCACTGCCCGCCTTGAGGTCGAAGCGCCAGCCCTGGCTGGTTCTGGTCAGCGGTATGGGCAAGGTCCAATGACCGGTGCCCACCGCCAGGATGGCCTTGCCCTCGCCTGACATGTCGATGCTGTGCTGTGCGCGATACTGCTCGAGAAAGGTATCCACATCGCTGCGTTGCACACCACCGCGCGGTATATAGGTGCGCCAGTCATCGCCCAGCAACTGGGCCAGGCGGGCTTCATCAGGTTTTTCCTGGCCCAGCGCCGCGACAAAGGCTTCCACGGCCTTCTCCGGCGTTGGGAAGGCTTGCTGGGCAGCGGCCATGAACGACCAGGCCAGACCTGCCGTCAGCAGCAATGCAGCACGTGTTGGGCGCTTCATCGACGGCCTCCTGCGCCGCGACGCGCGGGCGCACTGGGCCGGGAGATCGGGTGCCCGGCGGCACGAGACGCACCGGGCCGCTGAGCGAACGACTGGCTGGTACGGCCGCGGTTGGCCTGCACGCTGGTGCGCGACGGCGAGCGCACACCGTCGAAGGCATTGTTGCGGGCACGGCCTGCCGTATTGGCAGGACGGCTCTGCGCCGGCTGCCGCACCTGGCCGTCGCCCTGCCGGCGTTGATTGGCCAGGTTGCCGTTCTGCTGGCGGCCTTGATCATTGCGGGTTTCCTGCCGACGGTCAGTCGCCCGCGCGCCATCATCACGGGACGGCATGCGGTTGCCGTCAGGATTGCCTGCCTTGGCCTCGCGCATTTGCTCGCGGGCCTGACGGTTACTGGTAGCCGGCCGTTCGATACCTGCGCGGTCCATCGATGCCCGGGCTTTGTCTCGGGCCTGGGCCCGTTGGGCGTCGTCGCCGCGGAACGCGGTGCGCTGAGTGGCACCGTCCAGCTGGCGGCCGTACTGCTGACGGCTGCGAGAATCACGGTATGGCACACCGTCGCGGTTGGCGGCATTGTGCTGCCATTTGTTCTGGTTGTTGGTGATGCGGTTGTTGACGTTGAGGTTGTTGTAGCGGTTGACGTCAATGTCGATGTCATTGTTGTCCCAGTCGCAATCGCCCCACAACGAGGCGACGATCGCCACGCCGGTACCGAAGGCCAGGCCGGCCACCAGCGCGGAACCGGGGTAGTACATGGGCGGCGGCGGGTAATACACCGGCGGCGAGGCCGGGTAGGCCCAAGTGCCATAGGTGGTGGTCGGGTTATAGCTGGGCACATACACCACTTGCGGGTCGGCCGGCGCGATGACGATGGTGGTGGGCGGGCTGCTGGCCGCTGCCCCTTGGGTGCTACTGCCGCTTGCGGCTGGCGCCGGTGCGGTCTGCACGGTGACGTGCTGGTACTGGCTGCTCTGCAGATTGCCGGCAGCCTGCGCCTGGTGGCGCAAACGCTGCACGCTGCCCATGACATCATCGGGCTGAGCGAGAAAAGCATCGCCCAGGCGCTGCACCCAGACCGGGTCCTGCCCAAGCGTTGCCAGCACCTGCGGGAAGGCTACCAGTGCCTGTACGCTAGGGTCCCAGGGCTGCTTGGCCACTTGCCTGACTGCATCGTCGCCGGTGGCCTTGGGGTTGGCCTTGGACCAGGTCACGGCTTCATTGACCTGCCCCGGGTAGGTTGACGCCATCAGCACCTGAGCCAGCAACTGATCGGGGTACAAGGCAATGGGGGCAAGCATCTGGTCCAGTTGCTCCTGGGAGAACACCGGGTCCTTGGCTACGGGCGTGGCAGCGGAAGGCGCCGGATCCGGCGCGGGCACGTCTGCGGCCTGCACCAGGCCCGGGGCAGCGCTCAGGCAAAGCAGTGCCGACAGGACAGCAAACAATGGCATGCGCATCGCTTATCCCCATGAGGTCAGACCGCGTGGGTTAAGGGTAGCAATGGCAGTGCTTTTGACCAGACGAGGGGACGCAAACTTTTCGCGCTTCAAAGGTGGGATGGTTGATGCGTTTGAGTCTATAGGTGCGCTTCGCCGGAATCGTCGATAGTCACTATCGAGCAGGGCAATTTCTACCGAACGCTGTGGCCGCATAACCTAGCGCCATCCCCACGCTGCCGCCTAGACTGCCCTGGAGCTAACCGATGAATACCTTGGCCCGCGACCTGTGCGCCACCCTTGTCGTTTTTGCCATCGCCGTGATCAGCGGCTGTGCCAGCCACCCTGAACTGCGCCCGTACAGCGCCGAGGAAACCCGCCAGTTGCAACTGGAAGCCTTGCAGCGCCGCGGCCTGTCACTGGACAATTACGAGCAGCAACGGCGGGTGATCCTGCGTGCCGGTAACCTGCCTGTCGTGACGGAGGCCGCCGACGCTGAACGTTCGACCAAAGGCTGAACGGGCTAACCGGCGGTTCCCTCCCTCCACGTGCGCAGGTATCCTCTACCGCTCAACCGCAAGCCTTCCAGGACGGAGACCATGATCAGGCCCCTTCTGTTGCTGAGTGCTGCGCTGCTTTTAAGCCCCGCGTCGCAAGCCCAGCAGATGAAACGCCAACTGGGCGATTTCGACTTCACACTCGGCACCACCCCCTCACGCAGCATGGCGCAAGGGCTTATCTCACCCAGTGCCGTTGGCGCATTCCATGGCGGGCTCGACCTCAGCCACCCCAATGGCTGGTACCTGGGCCAGTACGCCCCAAGCATGGGCGTCACCCCTGACTCGACCCTGCGCCTGGACAGCTACCTGGGCTACAAGCACCATTTCGACAGCAGCCTGGGCTACGAGGTAGGGCTGATCCATTACAGTCAGCCCAATATCGCAGGCCCCGACAGCTACGCCCTGTATGGGGGGATTTCGGTGCTGGGCAGCCGCTTCGGCGGGGCGCTGCGCGACAACCCCGACAACCGCACGGGCACGCTGTTCGCCGACTTCGGCCATCTGCCGATGTTCGACGTCGACTTCACCGTCAAGCTCGCCCACCACCGCCTGGGCACGCCGTTCACCATTGGCGATGGCAGCCAGGTGAATACCTTTTCCGATTGGTCACTGGAGCTGTCGCGGCCCTGGCTGGGCATCGACCTGAACCTGATCTACAGCAACTCCAGCCTGAGTGGCGCGAGCTGCGATGCCTATTCGGGCATCAATACCTATTGCGACAGCGTGGTCACGCTCAAGGCCCAGCGCAGCTTTTTTTAACGGCGCGGCGCCAGCGCCAGGGCAATACCGCCCAACACCACCACACAGGCGATCAACAAACGCAACGACACCGACTCGCCGATCAGGGCAACCCCGCCCAGTGCGGCAATCACCGGCACGCTGAGCTGCAGGGTCGCCGCCTGTTGCGCACTGATCTGCCGGACCACGCCATACCAAACGGCATAGCCTGCGCCAGAAGCCAGCACACCGGAACCCAAGGCATACAACAAGCCAAGTGGCGTGAGGTGCGGGCCGGCCCCCAGCAACAGCATCGGTAGCAGCAGCACCAGGCACGGCAAGCTGCGGGCAAAATTGCCGGCAGTGTCGGCCAGCGGCCTGGGCGAGCCTTTGCCCAGTAGCGTATATACCCCCCAGGCCACACCGGACAGGGCCATCAGCAAGGCACTGGCCAACGGCGGCGCCGAGACGCCAGGCAACAGCAGCACCAGCAGGCCGGCAAAGGCGATCAGCATGCCCAGCAGCATGCGTATAGTGATGTGTTCGCCCCTGTACCACGCAAAGCCGAACATGGTGATCTGCACGGCACCGAACAGCAACAACGCCCCCACCCCTGCCCCCAGTTGCAGGTACGCCGCAGAAAACAGGAACGCGTACAGGAACAGGGCCAGACCGCCCCACCAACTGCCGCCCATGGTGTGCACCGGGCTGCGCAGGCGAATCAGCAACAGCAGAAACAGCGCACCACTGGCCAGGCGGACCATGGTGAAGGACACCGGGTCGATGGCCCCGTCCTTCAGCGCCAGCCGGCAGAACACCGAGTTGGCGGCAAACGCCACCAGGCTGAAAAGGGCAGGCCAAAGCCAGGCGCTGGTCTTGCGGTCAGTAAGCGTGGTCGTGCCTGTACTCATGGTGTGGTCACCTCTGAGTGGGATTGTTGTTATAGCGGCATTTAGTCAGGACCGGCACCGATATACAAGGAAGAATCCACCGTGGAGGATGGCACCGGTTACGGCGGTGTTCGCGGGTAAACCCGCGCCGGCTTTTCAGGTTTTGAGCAAGACGGCGGCTACTGCTTCGATCTCCACCAGCATGCCGTCCAGCGCCAGCCGGGGCACCGGTATCAGTGTGCAGGTCGGTTTCATGTGCGCCCCCCAGGCCCTGTCGGCCTCGGCCACCCACTGGTGCAGGCGCGCTTCGGAGTGCTCGACAATCAGCAGGGTCAGCTTGAACACCTGGGCCAGGCTGGCACCTTTCGACGCCAGGGCCCGTTCCAGGTTGGCCAATGCCTGCCGGGCCTGATCGGCGAACACGGGTGACAACTGGCCCTGGCTATCCTCCCCACCCTGACCGGCGATGAACAGCAGACGGCTGTCAGCGCGCACTTCGGCGACATGGGAGTAGGCGTTGCCACTGGGGTCGTAGAGGCCTTCGGGGTTGCTTAGCTGGAATGCGCTTGATGGGGTCACGACAAGCCCTTGCTCGGTTGGAAGAGCGTCGGAGTATCGGACCTTAAGTTAACTCGAGGTCAAGCCTGAAGTAGGACATTTCGTACAAGGCATCGTCATGTTGGAACCAAGCGTGTGTTTGCGCAGCGGCTGTCAGGCCTTAGATTGCAAAGCCCGGCATGGAGGCCTTTAACCAACAAGGAAAAACCGATGAGCAAATTTGATTTTCAGCTGGCCTATACCATCAAGCCGCACAGCGCTCCACGCGATGAAACCGATGCGGCACAGGCACGTCTGCACCTGCGGGAAAAGCTCGGCCTGGACACCGTCGAGCACATTGAAACCACGCTGCTTGGCATGATCACGCTCAATGGCACCACCCTCGCTGACCGCAAGCGGGAAGCTGAAAAGCTGGTCCGCGATTACATCCATGACGCGCTCAAGGAACTGCGCGTACTGTCCACCGTGAAGTTCTACGGCTGCCTGATGGTGGACGGGCTGGGGCCAGCCATGCGTTTCGACATCCTGCCCAAATGACCCTCGACGGCCTCAGGCGCCCCCGCGCCCGAGGCCGCAAACCGTCATTTTTCCTGCAGCACCGCCCTGCCCTTCACCGCCCGCGGCCCGCGCCAGGCCCAGAACAGCAAACCGGGGAAGGGTGCGTAGACCACGAAGACGATCCACAGCATCTTGCGCTCGGCGCGCCGTTCACTGCCGATGATGTGCCAGATGGCCCAGATCTCCAGCAGAATGACCAAGGCTGCGATGATGATCCAGATCGTACCGATTTCCATGAGCGCTCTCCCAATGGCATGTATTGGGTTGGGTTGCTGCAAGCGCTGAGGGTTCAGATTGATTTGACTCACCGCGCCTCTTTGCAGGCGCGGCGAAAAGGCCTTATTGCCGTGGTGCATTCTCCAGCGCAGCCTTCAACGCCGCTGCATCGGTGAACGCCCGCTGGCTGACCAGCACGCCCTGCTGCAGTTGTAACCACTGCACCTGGCCCTCCTGCCCGGGGTAACGGCTGGCCACTCGCCCATCACGGTCGAGCAGCACCCGGTAGCTGTAATCGCGCATGGCCGGGACAGCGAAGAGTTTGCTGATCAGCGCAGGCATGCGCTGAATGTCGGCCACGAATACAGCGGCGCGTGCTTCCAGGTAGCCCTTGGGCTGCTCGGCCAGTGCCGCCTTGACCAGCTTGGCACCGTCCATATCGCGCGCCACCAGCAGTATCTGCGTGTCGGCAGCAAGGCTGTAGGCCTGGTCGTACTGGTCGAGCAGTGTGAACGGGGCAAGCTTGTCGCCCTGCTCCAGGGCGTTGGCCAGCAACGGCAACAGGCTGAGCAACACTACAGCGGCATATCTCATCAGGGGCATCCTCAATGACGGAAGGTCAGCATAGCGGTAAAGCGCCAGGACAGGCAGGTTTGCCTGAACACGACCTGTAATACGACACAGCCACCCGGGAGATTGTCTTTCCTCCGGGCACCGTCCACACTCTGCGGGCCAGCCAGGAAGCGGAGTTCAGAGTGCCCACGCCACGCCAGTTCAGCCAAAAGACCAGCACCAGCAACATGCTACGGCTCAAAACAAGCAGCGCCAATGCCCAGGCGCCCTATCGGGTCGACTTTATCCTGCTCGAACACTTCTCGATGGCCAGTTTCACGGTGGCCATGGACGTACTGGTCACGGCCAACCTGCTACGTGCCGACAGCTTCCAGTTCACCCCGCTGTCGCTGGACGGCGACCGGGTGCTCAGCGACCTGGGGCTGGAACTGGTAGCCACCGAGCTGTCCGCTGCGGCGCTGAAGGAGCTGGACCTGTTGGTGGTCTGTGGCGGCTTGCGCACACCACTCAAGTACCCGGAACTCGATCGCCTGCTGGACGATTGCGCGGCCCACGGCATGGCCTTGGGCGGCTTGTGGAACGGCGCCTGGTTCCTTGGCCGTGCCGGGGTGCTGGACGACTACGGTTGCAGCATCCACCCCGAGCAACGTGCCAGCCTGTCGGAGCGCAGCCCGCAAACCCGCATCACCCCGGCCAGCTTTACCCTCGACCGTGACCGCCTCAGCGCCGCCAGCCCCAATGGCGCCATGGAGCTGATGCTGGGCCTGGTACGCCGGCTGTATGGTGATGGCCTGGCCGAAGGTGTCGAGGAAATCCTGTCATTCTCCGGTGCGCGCTACCGCCAGGTGGGTCCTGGGGCGAAGAAGTCCATGAGCCTGCACCTGCGCACCATTGTCGAGCTGATGGAGAACAACCTCGAGGAAACCCTCAGCCTCGACCAGCTGGCCGCCTACAGCGGGCGCTCGCGGCGGCAGATCGACCGCCTGTTCCAGGCCCAGCTGGGCACGTCGCCCCGGCGCTACTACATGGAGCTGCGCATCACCAAGAGCCGCCGGCTGCTGCAGTATTCCGACCTGTCGGTAATGGAAGTGGCAGTGGCCTGCGGGTTTGTCTCGGTGTCGCACTTCAGCAAGTGCTATGCGGCGTATTTCGGCTACCCGCCGTCGCGCGAGCAACGGCTGGGCGAGTGACCGAGGCCCTTTGAGCCAGCCCAGGCGCTCGAGCAATCTCAGGTACGAGGCTCGAGCTGGATATACCGCAACACCGCATCACAGATCATGGCTTTGTGGCGCAGCTTTATTTGCTCATCAGACAGGTCGATCTGGAAGATCTCGCCAAAGGTATGGCGGTTCGACACCCGGTAGAAGCAGAACGAGCTCATCAGCATGTGCAGGTCGATGACCTCGATGCCGGCGCGGAACACGCCTTCCTGAACGCCACGGCGCAGGGTGTTGCCCAGGGCCTCCAGCACAAGGCTGCTCATTTCGCGAATGGCCGGCGACTGCTTGACGTACTCGCCATAGTGGATGTTTTCGGTGCAGATGATGCGCACGAAATCGACGTTGCGGTCATGGTGATCGAAGGTGAACTCCACCAGCCGGCGGATCGCCTGCTCAGCCGGTAACGACTCCAGGTCCAGGCTCTGTTCGGTCTTGCGGATATCCCCGTACAACTTCACCAGGCACTCGCAATACAGCTGCTCCTTGCTGCCGAAGTAGTAGTAGATCATGCGCTTGGAAGTGGCGGTGCGTTCGGCGATGGCGTCGACGCGGGCGCCGGCCAGCCCTTGCTGAACGAACTCGTTGATGGCGGCCTGGAGGATGTCCTCGCGTGTTTTCTCAGGGTTGTTCTTGCGCGTTTTGCGCACCCCTTCGGTTTCAGGCTGGCCGAGGCCGACTACGGAATCACTCATACCCACTCACAGGCTGTTTATTGGAATGCCGGGATTATCCGTTAGCGCGGCCATGCAGGGAAGCACGCTGTTGGTCGGGTAGCCATGATGCCTTGGGCTCGAGCAGCGCGGTCAGCCTGCAGGCACTGATCATCAGCCAGGCGCACAGTCAGTTACGCTGGGCAGTAGCAGTCGCGGGCGCCGGCGCGGGCGTCAGGCGCAGCACGCGGTTACGCCCACCTTCAGCGAGCAGATAACCCCCGATACCATCGGCGATGATCGCCTGGGGAGCCTTGAGGAAAGTCAGCACCGTTTGCTGGCTGCCATCGGCATCGATGCGCAGCAGGCGCGCACGGTGTGTGTTGTCCTCGCTGATCCATAGGCCACGTTGATCACAATACAAGAATGTAGGGTTACGCAGACCGTCGACCACCACCGGGTCGCTGCCATCGTCGGACAGGGAGCGGACCCTGCCATTGGCCTTTTCGGTGTACAGCAGGCGGCCGTCGCTGCAGCGGGTCAGGCCTTCGGTTTCGGTCAGGCCGGACCGCAGTACATCCAGCTGCCCGCTGCTCCAGTCATAGCGCATCAGGCGACCATTGCCCTTGCGGTCTTCGATGGCATAAAGATAGTTGCCTTCGTTCCAGAGGCCTTGCACGCTCTCGCCGTCGAACAGCCGGGTGACCTGGCCATCGCGGGACAGGCTGACAGGTGCCAGGCCACCTTCCTGGCTGAACACCCAGCCGCCCTGCGCCGCGACCATACCGTCGGGCTTGGACAGGTTATCGATCAGCACGACGCGCTCGCCCGTAGCCGTGATCTTGAGGATGCTGCCCCGGCCGTCATCCAGTTCACGGCTGACCAGCAGGCTGCCATCCGTTTGCGGTAACAGCGAGGCGGCTTTGGTTACGTCGCGATGCAACACCTCAACATCCCAGCCGGTAGCGGCCTGAACCGGGTAGAAACTCTGCCACGCGAAGAAGCCCAAGGTGGCCGCGAGCAGGCCGGAGGTAGCAGTCAAGGCGATGCGGGCGCTGCGCTTGCGCAGGATGTGCGGCATGAAGGGGGCTCCTCGGAATCGTTGCGGATCCTAGCAAGCGAATGTGAAAAAAATGTCGAAAGCTGCACAAACGGGTGCTGCAGGACCCGCCGATCTCAGCCCATGGCGCCTCCAACAACGATAGGCACCCTGCTACTAAAAACAAAAGGATATAAAAATAACTAAACAATCTAACAAACTGGAATATATAAATTGAAAGCCAAACGCCACCTCCTTAGTCTGGGCAGATCGCCTCTCACCCGATTCAAGGAGCAATGCCCATGCCCAAACATGCCTTCTCCCCATTACGCCGTCTGCTGATCGGCGGTTTACTGGCCAGCGTCGCCAGCGCCCTGCTGCCCTGGTCCGAAGCCATTGCCGACGACGCCAGGACACTGCGCATCGGCTACCAGAAATTCAACAGCATCAACATCCTCAAAGGCAGCGGCGCCCTGGAGAAGGCCCTGGCACCGCAAGGTGTGAAGGTCAGCTGGCATGAGTTCGCCGCAGGCCCCCAGCTACTGGAGGCACTGAGCACCGGCGCCATCGACCTCGGCCACGCAGCCGATGCCCCCTCGGTGTTCGCCCAGGCCGCCGGCAAGCCTGTGGTCTACCTGGCCGCCGAACAACCCTACCCACGCGGCATTGGCCTGGTCGTGCGCGAGCAGGACCACCTGGCCAGTGTGCAGGACCTGAAAGGCAAGCGCGTGGCCACCGGCCGCGGCTGGAATGCCCAGTACCTGCTGGCCGTAGCCCTGCAGCAGGCTGGCCTCAGTTACAAGGACATTACCCCCGCCTACGTCAACAATGCCGCCGATGCCGTGGCCGCCCTGCAATCGGGCAGTGTGCAGGCCGTGACCCTTTGGGACCCATTCCTCGCCGCCGCAGAAAGCCAGCCAGGGTTGAAGAACCTGCGCGACGGCAGCGGCCTGTCCAACAACCGCACCTTCTACCTGTCCACAGCCCGCTATGCCGACGAGCACCGTGCACTGCTGAAAACCTTCTTTGCCGAGCTGAGCAAGGTCAGCCAGTGGGCCAACGCCAAGCCCGCCGAAGTGGCCGCGCTGCTGGCACCGCAGCTGGGGATCAGCACCCAGGTGCTGGAAGTGGCCAGCGAACGGCGCAACTACAACGCCGTCGCTATCACCCCGCAGATCGTTGCCGAACAACAGAAGCTGGCGGACACCTTCCAGGGCCTGGGCCTGATTCCACGCAAGCTACAGGTGGCCGAAGCGGTCTACCCGGCTTCCGTGTTGCCTTGAACGGAGCGCGCTGACCATGCCTCGCCCGATCCGCTTCAACGCCTTCAGCATGAACGCTGCCAGCCACCAGTCCCCTGGGCTGTGGCGCCATCCGCGCAACACCAGTGTGGCGTTCAACCGCCTGAGTTACTGGACCGACCTGGCCCGCCTGCTCGAGCGCGGCCTGTTCGACGCCCTGTTCATCGCCGATGTGCTGGGTATCTACGACGTCTATCAAGGCAGCCCGCAAGCCGCCCTGCGCGGTGGCGTGCAGGTGCCGGTCAATGATCCGCTGCTGCTGGTGCCGGCAATGGCCGGGGTGACCGAGCACCTGGGTTTCGGTGTCACCTTTTCGCTGACCTACGAACACCCCTACCCCTTCGCCCGGCGCATGTCCACGCTCGACCACCTGAGCAATGGCCGGGTCGGCTGGAACATCGTCACCGGGTACCTGGACAGCGCTGCGCGCAACCTCGGCCTGGCGCGTCAACTGGGCCACGACCAACGCTACGACCTGGCCGAGGAATACCTGCAGGTGCTGTACAAACTGTGGGAGAAAAGCTGGGACGACGACGCCGTGCTGCTGGAGCGTGAAAGCGGGCGCTATATCGAACCCTCGCGGGTACACCCGATCAACCATGTGGGCGAGCACTTCCAGGTGCCCGGCATGCACCTGTGCCAGCCGTCGCCGCAACGCACCCCGGTGCTGTTCCAGGCCGGTGCGTCGGCACGCGGCCAACAGTTTGCCGCACGGCATGCCGAATGCGTGTTCATCAGCGGGCCAACGCCGACGGTGTTGCGCCGCTACGCCGACGGCATCCGCCAGGCCTGCGAAGCGGCCGGGCGTGGCCGTGACGAAGTGCTGATCTACGCCCAGGCGCTGTTGATTGTCGCCCCCACGCGGGAAGAAGCCGAGGCCCGCTTTAACGACTATCGCCGCTATGTCGACCTGGACGCTGCCCTGGCGCTGCTGTCAGGCTGGACCGGTATCGACTTCGCCGGCCTCGACCCCGATGCACCGATCGAGTACGTCGAGAACGATGCTGGCCGTGCAGCCCTGGCAGCCTTTACCGCCGCCGACCCCACTCGCCGCTGGACCGTACGCGAAGCCGCCGAGTTCGTTGGCCTCGGCGGTCGCGGCCCCGTGCTGATCGGCGCTGCCAGCGAGGTGGCCGACCAGCTGGAAACCTGGCTGGACCATACCGGCATCGACGGTTTCAACCTGACCTACGCCGTGCAACCGGACGACCTGGCCAATGTGGTCGACCTGCTGGTGCCCGAGCTGCAACGGCGCGGCCGCTACCCGCTGAGCTACACCGAGGGCCCCTTGCGCCACAAGCTGTTCGGCCGCGGCGGCCAGCTGCCCGAACGGCACGTTGGGCGTCAGGTCAGCATTCAGTGATCAAATACCGGGTATTCCAACATTTAATTTGTGGATGGCACGCACTCGACCCTATTCTGTGGCCACATCCCCTGCGCCGCACCGGCCGGTGCGGTTCAAGGCATGGGGAGAGAACAACAAGTCGAGATCGTCCATGTCGAACCATTCGTACTTCGCCCCCCACGGTGGGCACCCGGCTCAAACCGAGCTGCTGACTGACCGTGCCATGTTCACCGAAGCCTATGCCGTCATCCCTAAAGGCGTGATGCGTGACATCGTCACCAGCCACCTGCCCTTTTGGGACAAGATGCGCATGTGGGTCATCGCCCGCCCGCTGACCGGTTTTGCCGAAACGTTCTCCCAGTACATCGTCGAACTGGCCCCGGAAGGCGGCAGCGAGCGCCCTGAGCTGGACGCCGACGCGGAAGCCGTGGTGTTCATCGTCGAAGGCGAACTGGACATCACCGTCGAAGGCAAACACCACACCCTGGTACCTGGCGGCTACGCCTTCCTGGCCCCGGGCGCCGAGTGGAGCCTGCGTAACAACAGCAAGTCCAACGTCACCTTCCACTGGCTGCGCAAGCACTACCAGAAGGTTGAAGGCCTGGACGTGCCGGAATCCTTCGTCACCCACCGCGACAACGCCACCGTCATCGAGATGCCGGGCACCGAAGGCCGCTGGAAAACCACCCGCTTTGTCGACATGGCCGACATGCGCCACGACATGCACGTGAACATCGTCACCTTCCAGCCGGGCGGTGTGATTCCGTTCGCAGAAACCCACGTGATGGAACACGGCCTGTACGTGCTGGAAGGCAAGGCAGTGTACCGTCTGAACCAGGACTGGGTCGAAGTGGAAGCCGGCGACTTCATGTGGCTGCGCGCCTTCTGCCCGCAAGCCTGCTACGCCGGCGGCCCAGGCAACTTCAGCTACCTGCTGTACAAGGACGTGAACCGTCACGTACACCTGACACTGAACCCTAAGCGCTAAGCCCAGGCTGATGCCCGCAAGCCCGCCAACCTGGCGGGCTTTCTGTTTGCCGCGCATACTGAAATACCCACCCCTGCAGGGTACCGGCCATGAACCGCTGCCTGCTGCTCGCGGCCTTGCTGCTGTGCGCCTCTGCCCTGGCCGCCGATGACTGGCACCTGGCCTACGACCGCGAAGGCATTCGCGTGTACCTGAAAGATGCAGGCGACTCGCCCTACCAGCAATTTCGTGGTGTCAGCACCATGAAAGCCAGCCTGCGCACGCTCACTGACCTGCAGGATAACCTGCGGGTGGCCTGCAAGTGGCTGTACGCCTGTGACCAGATGCGGCTGCTGGATGTGGAGGGTGACAACACCTGGGTGTACCTGACCACTCAGCTGCCTTGGCCGGCGAGGTCACGGGACATCGTGCTGAAAGTGACCAGCGAACGCCTGGTCGACGGTACCCTGGTGCGCCACCTGAGCGCCGATCCCGACAGGATCCCCAGGGTTGACGGCCTGATCCGGGTAGAGCACCTGAGTGGCGTGTGGCAGATGAGACCGCTGGGTGACCGGGTGACCGAGGTGACCTACCAGTTGCAGGCCGCCCCTGCCGGGGATGTGCCGGGGTGGCTGGCCAACCGGTTTGTGGTGGATACACCGGTGGTGACGTTGCGAACGTTGCGAGCGGTGGCTGAGCGCCAACCTTGAAGTGCCGCCAGGCCGCAGACCGACTGCAGCAGGGCCAGCAGCTTTTTATGCAATACCCCTCTCTGGCTCAGCGGTCACATCTTGTAGGTCGACAGCAGGATGCTGGTCTCGGTGTTCTCGATATGCGGGATCGAGCGGATGGTGTTCAGCGCCCGGTCGAACGCTTCGAGGGTGTCGGCGCGCAGCTCTGCCATCAAGTCCCAGCGGCCATTGGTGGTGTGGATGGCCACCACATTGGGATGCCCGCGCAGCGCGTGCTTGACCTCTGCGGCATGGTGGCCGCTGATGCCGATGCTGGTGATTGCCCGCACCCCCTGGTCCAGCGCATCGGAGCGCAGACGCACCGTATAACCGATGATCACACCCTGCTCTTCAAGCCGGGTGATGCGGTTATGCACCGTTGCCCTGGCCACCTTCAGCTTCTTCGCCAGGGTCAGCACCGGGGTACGTGCGTTGTCCCGCAACAGTGCAATCAGTTCCCGATCGATCGTGTCCATAAGCCTGCCAAATAATCAGATTGCTACGTTGGGTTGGCAGATTGTCCAGAAGCCTGACGAAACTGACAACCTGTATGCTTCCGATTGGCGCAACCTGTCATCAAAATGTTCATGCGGCTTCACTTCGATAATCTCAAGCGCTTACCCCGCACTGCCGGGCAAGCGCACAATAACAAGGTGCAAGAGCATGACGTATTTCATTGATGTTCCAACCATGTCGGACTTGGTGCATGACATTGGCGTAGCGCCGTTTATTGGCGAGCTTGCCGCTGCCCTGCGGGACGATTTCAAACGCTGGCAGGCGTTTGACAAGTCCGCGCGCGTTGCCAGCCACTCGGAAGTGGGCGTGATCGAACTGATGCCGGTCGCCGACAAAAGCCGCTATGCCTTCAAATACGTCAACGGCCACCCGGCCAACACTGCACGCAACCTGCATACGGTGATGGCCTTCGGTGTACTGGCCGATGTCGACTCCGGTTACCCGGTGCTGCTGTCCGAACTGACCATCGCCACCGCCCTGCGCACCGCAGCGACTTCGCTGATGGCAGCCCAGGCACTGGCCCGCCCGAACGCGCGCAAGATGGCGCTGATCGGCAACGGCGCGCAAAGCGAATTCCAGGCCCTGGCCTTCCACAAGCACCTGGGCATCGAAGAAATCGTCGCCTACGACACCGACCCGCTGGCCACCGCCAAGCTTATCGCCAACCTCAAGGAATACAGCGGCTTGACCATCCGCCGAGCCAGCTCGGTAGCCGAGGCAGTGAAAGGCGTGGACATCATCACCACGGTGACGGCCGACAAGGCCTACGCCACCATCATTACCCCCGACATGCTGGAGCCCGGTATGCACCTGAACGCCGTGGGCGGTGACTGCCCAGGCAAAACCGAGCTGCACGCCGATGTGCTGCGCAACGCACGGGTGTTCGTCGAGTACGAGCCACAAACCCGTATCGAAGGTGAGATCCAGCAGCTGCCGGCGGACTTTCCGGTGGTCGACCTGTGGCGCGTGCTGCGCGGTGAAACCGAGGGCCGCCAAAGCGACAGCCAGGTCACTGTGTTCGATTCGGTGGGCTTCGCCCTCGAAGACTACACCGTACTACGGTACGTACTACAGCAAGCCGAAAAGCGCGGGATGGGTGCCAAGATCGACCTGGTGCCGTGGGTTGAGGACGACCCGAAAGACCTGTTCAGCCACACCCGAGGCCGCGCTGGCAAAAGCCGCATCCGACGGGTTGCCTGACATTGAATCGGTTTAGTCGAACGTGTGGGAGCAGGCATGCCCGCTAAGCAGGCTGCACGGTGCATGGCACGGGCTTAGCCCGTGCTCGCCGGAAAAGCCCACAGTGATCGCACTGGCGTTGGGTCGTGTGCAAGCGTATTTCCCACTGACCGTCAGATCCCACCGCCCGCCAGCAACTGCGTCATCACCTCAGCCAACGCCTTGACCATCACATCCGCCGTCGGCCGGTGCACGATGACGATCTCATAGCTGTCGACCTCCGGCAGCCCTTGCCCGGCCCCCAGCACCCTGTGCTCGCCGGTGGCCGCCCTGGGTGGCAGCAGGCTGATACCCATGCCATCGGCGACCGCAGCCTGGATGCCACTGAGGCTGGAACTGGTAAAGCTGATGCGCCAGCGCCGCCCCATGCCTTCGATGGCGTTGATCATGTCCTCGCGGTACAGGCCGCGTGGCGGAAAGGTGACCAACGGGATCGGGTCCAGCTCGAAGGCAGGCGTGTGTGCGCTGTCGATCCACTGCAGACGCTCTGGCCAACAGGCCACACCCTCACGGCTGTTGCGCCGCTGCTTGAGCAGCACCAGGTCAAGTTCGCCATTGTCATAGGCCTGGCTCAGGTCACGGCACAAGCCGCTGGTCACTTCGAGCTTCACCTGTGGGTGCAGCCGGCTGAATGCTGACAGCGCATTGGTGGTACGCCCGCCCACGAAGTCCTCGGGCACACCAAGCCGTACCGTGGTGCCCACCATCGCCCCGGCCAGGGCTTCAAGCATCTGATCGTTCAGGGCCAGCATGTGCCGGGCATAGCCGAGCAAGGTCTGCCCGGCGTCGGTCGGCAGCACATCACGGTTGCCTCGCACCAGCAGGCGGTGGCCAACCATGTCTTCCAGGCGGCGCACTTTCTGGCTGATCGTCGACTGGGTCGAATGCAGCCGCGCGGCAGCGGTGGTGAAGCTGCCGCAGTCGGCCACCACGACAATGGCGCGCAGCAGGTCGAGGTCGAACAGAGCCCTATTCGATTTCACGCTGATAGACATCTAGATATTCAACAACTGAATGGCAAGTCTGCGTTCTATCACGGCTAGTCACCGAGGGCCACTCCTTCCCGCCGAGGATCGGCACCGCCTGACCAACCCTCGCCGCTGCGCTGGATGATCTGCATGCCGCTGGTCATGGTCATCGGTGTCACCTCATGGCCCCAGGCTGCCAACTGGCGGATCAGCGCCGGGCTGCTCAGCCCTGCTTCCACTTCGGTGCCGGCATTGCGGCTGCCGAAGTTGGGCAGGCCCGCGGCCTGTTGCGGGTCGAGCTGCCAATCCAGCAGGCCGACCAGTGCCTTGTTCACGTAACCGATGATTTGCGAACCACCCGGCGAACCGACGCTCGCGACAAACTCGCCCGTGGCACGCGAGAACACCAATGTCGGCGCCATGGCCGACAGCGGCCGTTTGCCCGGCTGCACCCGATTGGCCACAGGCTTGCCGTGCTCGTGGGGGATGAACGAGAAGTCGGTCAGCTGATTGTTGAGCAGGAAGCCCTTGACCATCAGGTGCGAGCCAAATGCGGCCTCCACCGAGGTGGTCATGGCCAGGGCCTGGCCGCTGTCATCCACCGCACTGAGGTGAGAGGTGGAGATGCGCAGTGGCGAGCGGTCGGGCGCAAGCGCCAAGTCCGCTCCTTGCGGCTGGCCCGGGCGGGCGCGCTTCATGCTGTGCTCGCCGATCAGCGCCACGCGGCTGGCCAGATAAGCAGAATCGGTCAGGGCCTTGACCGGGACGGGCACGTAGTCGTTGTCGGCCAGGTACTGAGCGCGGTCGGCGTAGGCCAGGCGCTCGGCCTCGGCGATCAGGTGCACGGCCAAGGGCGGGGCTTCCAGGCGGGCCGGGGACGAGGTGGCCAGCGGTCGCAGCGCTGCCAGGTCGCGTTGCGGCGCGGTGCGCTGCACGGCTTCGAGCAGGCCCAAGGTCTGCAGCACGGTCACCCCACCCGAGGAGGGTGGCGGCATGCCGCATATTTGCCAGGCCTTGTAGGGACCGCACAACGGCTCGCGCTCCTTGGCCTGGTACTGCTGCAAGTCCTGCAGCGACAGATACCCGGCATTGGCATGGCCACGCACCGTGGCGACGATGGCTTCGGCAATTTCACCGCTGTAGAACACCTCGGGCCCCTGTGCGGCGATCTGCTCCAAGGTATGGGCCAACTCAGGGTTGCGCAGGATCGTACCCACGGCCAACGGCCTACCCTGTTCATCCAGGAAGTAACGGGCCATTGCGGGTGAACGGGCAATGTAGGGGTCCCCGGCCAGTAGCGTGTGCAGGCGCTCGGAAACCGCGAAGCCGTTCCGTGCCAAGGCGATGGCCGGGGCGAACAGGTCGTGCCAGGGCAACTTGCCGTGCTGCTCGTGGGCCTGTTTCAGGGCACGCAGCACCCCGGGCACGCCCACCGAACGCCCACCGATCTGCGCCACCCGGAACGGCATGGGTGTGCCATCGGCTTGCAGGAACAGTTTTTCCGTCACCGCCGCAGGTGCTGCCTCACGCCCGTCGAATGCCTGCACGCGCTTGCCATCCCAGTACAGGATGAACGCCCCGCCACCGATCCCACTGGACTGCGGCTCGACCAGTGTCAGCACCATCTGCATGGCGATGGCGGCGTCAATCGCACTGCCGCCGGCACGCAACATCGCCCGCCCCGCTTCACTGGCCAGCGGGTTGGCTGCGGCGACCATGTGCCGGCTGGCGTGCACCGGCTGCAAACCGCTGCGGTAACCGGAGGCCAGTTCCGGTGGCGCGGGCAATACCTGGTCGGCACCGGCCCAGTTACTGGTAGCCAGCAGGCACAGAGCGCCGATCAGCGGGGTGGGATATTTCATCGTCATGCATCCTGCCATCACCTATTCAGCGAAGCACTGTCGGTCATACGCAGTCTCGACTTCAAGCCTTGGTGTAATACCGGCAAGCCATTCGCTGACCAATGCAGCCCTTGCTCTCTGCGTGAGTGCCAGGTTCGCGCAATGACGGATCAGGTCACTTCTTCGAACGGCAGCCCCACATAGTTCTCGGCAATGTTCACCAGCCCCGCCGGCGAGGTCAGGAAGTACTCGCGGTCAGCTTCCTGCATCTTCTGGTCCCAGGCGTCCTTGTGGCTACCGAAGTCATGCAGCAGTTGGGTCATGAACCAGCTGAAGCGCTCGCCCTTCCACACGCGGCGCAGGGCCAGCGGCGAGTATTGCGCAAGCAGGTCGACGCGCCCTTCGTGGTACACCTTGACCAGAATGCGGTACAGGTAGTTGACGTCCGAGGCCGCCAGGTTAAGGCCTTTGGCACCCGTAGGGGGGACGATGTGCGCCGCGTCACCCACCAGGAACAGGTGACCATACTGCATGGGTTCGACCACCAGGCTACGCAGCGGCGCAATGCTTTTTTCCAACGCGGGGCCTGTGACCAGGTCCGCCGCCACCTCGGCGGGCAAACGGGCTTTCAGTTCGTCCCAGAAACGCTCGTCAGACCACTCCTCGACCCGATCCTGCAAAGGTACCTGCAGGTAGTAGCGGCTGCGTGTTTGCGAGCGTTGGCTACACAACGCGAAACCGCGCGCATGGTGGGCGTAGATCAGCTCGTGATTGACCGGCGGTGTGTCCGACAACAGGCCCAGCCAGCCAAACGGGTAAACCCGTTCATACTGCTTCAGCACACCCTCCGGGATGCTCTGCCGCGAGATGCCGTGGAAGCCGTCGCAGCCGGCGATATAGTCGCAGTCAACCCGCTGCACCCGGCCATCCTTTTCGAACGTCAAGTAGGGCTTCTCGCCTTTCAATTCATGCGGCTGAACGTTGGCGGCTGAATAGATGATCGGCGCACCACTGGCTTCACGGGCCTGCATCAGGTCACGGGTGACCTCGGTCTGGCCGTAGACCATCACCGTCTTGCCACCGGTCAGCGCCTTGAGGTCCAGGCGTTGACGGCGCCCGCCAACCAGCAGCTCGACCCCCTCGTGCACCAGGCCTTCACGGTCCATGCGCTCGGCCACGCCGGCCTCGCGCAGCAGGTCGACCGTGCCTTGCTCCAGCACCCCGGCGCGGATACGGCCTAGTACGTACTCGGCGGTCTGGCGTTCGACGATGATGTTATCGATACCGGCCTTGTGCAGCAGCTGGCCCAGCAGCAGGCCAGACGGACCTGCACCAATAATTGCAACCTGAGTTTTCATTGTTGTTGTCTCTGTTCGGACGATACCGGCCCGGGACTGGCAGCGGGGCGGCATCTGCTGTTAGGGTTTGCCATTGCATTTTTACTGGCAGAAAACGCCGTTTAAGTGTGCTATTCCATAAAAAACCTGCACTTTTACGAAAAGCGTTCGATTAACGGACAGGCCAACCCCAGATGAAATCCACCCTCCCCGGCGTCCCGTTGTTCAAGCTGTATGGCGAAAATCAGGCCTGGCCCGGTACCGACCTGCTGCACTGCGAGTCGATCCCGGCACGCAGCCGCCTGCATCACTGGGAGATCAAGCCGCACCAGCATGCCGAGCTGTTCCAGCTGCTGTATGTACAGCGTGGCCAGGCCCAGGTGGAGATCGAGGGCGTGCGCAGTGCCATCGGCGAAGCGGCGATCCAGGTCGTGCCACCGATGACCGTGCATGGCTTTCGCTTCAGCGCCGATATCCAGGGCTATGTCCTGACCTTTGGTACTGCCCTTGTAGCGAACCTGGAACAGCGCTTGGGCGCGCCACTGACGGTGCTGGCACAGCCTGCGTGTTATCCGTTGGGCCATGACCGCGTGCACCTGCGCAGCCTGGTCGACACCTTGCAGCGGGAGTACCAAGGCAATGCCCCGGCACGCGCCGCGATGCTGGAAGCGTTGGTGACCGCGCTGATGGTGTGGATCAGCCGCCGTCAGCAGCAAGGGCAGGCACCGCGTAACCGTGATGAACGTGACCGCCTGTTGCTGGGGCAATACTTGCGCTTGGTCGAAGCGCATTACCGCGAGCATCTGTCGGTTGAAGACTTTGCCGCGCGGCTGAATATTCCGAGTTTGCAACTGAACCAGCTGTGCCGGGCACTGAGCGGCCAGACTGCATTGCAGGTGGTGCACCAGCGGTTGTTGCTGGAGGCGCGACGCAACCTTATTTACACGCGGATGAGCATTGGGCAGTTGTCGGATAGCCTGGGGTTTACCGACCCGACCTACTTCGCCCGGTGGTTCAAGCGCTTGAGTGGGCAAACGCCCAATGCGTATCGCAGATCAGGGTTGTCGGAATAATCCTTGGCGGCCTCTTCTTGACGTATACGTCAACCTGCCCTCAGGATATCCGCATACCCCACGCCGAGCCCGAGCATGAGCACTCAGACCTACAGCATCTCCGACCTGTCCCGCGAACTGGACATCACCACCCGCGCTATCCGCTTCTACGAAGAACAGGGCCTGCTCAGCCCTGAGCGTCGTGGCCTGGAACGCATCTACTCACCGCGCGACAAGGTCAGCCTGAAGCTCATCCTGCGCGGCAAGCGCATTGGCTTTTCCCTGGCCGAGTGCCGCGAGTTGATCGAACTGTACGACCCCACCAGCGGCAACCTCAAACAGCTCAACAGCATGCTGGCGAAGATTGCCGAGCGCCGCGCCCAGCTGGAGCAGCAGATGCTGGACATTCACCAGATGCAACTGGAACTGGACACCGCCCAGGAGCGCTGCGAACAAGCCCTGGCCGCCACCCTGAACAACAAAGACAACCGCTGAACGCCACAGGAAACCCGCCATGTCCTTGCCCAAACACGTCCGCCTGGTCGAAGTCGGCCCCCGCGACGGCCTGCAGAACGAAGCCCAGCCCATCAGCGTCGCCGACAAGGTACGCCTGGTCAACGACCTCACCGAAGCGGGCCTGGCCTATATAGAAGTGGGCAGTTTCGTGTCCCCCAAGTGGGTGCCACAGATGGCCGGCTCTGCCGAGGTATTCGCCGGCATCCAGCAGCGCCCCGGTGTGACGTATGCCGCACTGGCGCCGAACCTGCGCGGTTTCGAGGACGCCCTGGCTGCCGGGGTCAAGGAAGTAGCGGTGTTCGCTGCCGCCTCCGAAGCGTTCTCGCAACGCAACATCAATTGCTCGATCAGCGAAAGCCTCAAGCGCTTCGAACCCATCATGGACGCTGCGCGCAGCCACGGCGTGCGCGTGCGCGGGTATGTGTCATGTGTGCTTGGCTGCCCTTATGAGGGCAAGGTCAGCGCCGAGCAGGTGGCCCCGGTGGCCCGCGCCCTGCACGACATGGGCTGCTACGAGGTCTCGCTGGGTGACACCATTGGCACCGGCACCGCAGGCGACACCCGACGCCTGTTCGAGGTGGTGTCGGCCCAGGTACCGCGCGAGCAGTTGGCCGGACACTTCCATGACACTTACGGCCAGGCCTTGGCCAACGTCTATGCCAGCCTGCTCGAGGGCATCAGCGTATTCGACAGCTCGGTAGCCGGGCTGGGCGGCTGCCCTTACGCCAAGGGTGCTACCGGCAATATCGCCAGTGAAGACGTTGTGTACCTGCTGCAGGGGCTTGGCATTGAAACCGGCATCGACCTGGGCCGGCTGATAGCCGCCGGCCAGCGCATCAGCGGCGTGCTGGGCCGCGACAACGGGTCGCGGGTAGCACGGGCGTGCAGCGCACAATAGGTCACACCGGTGTCACATTGGTGTGGGTGAAGTGTTACCTCCCGCACATTTCACAGCAAAAAATCGGGTAACAGGGAAACAAATCGGCAGAATTTCAGGCTGAGCGATGTCGACCAAAATTCTTAAGTCATTGATTTTAAAGGGTTTTTAAAAGTTGGCACGCACCCTGCTATATCTCTGGTACAAGAACAAAAAAAACGCGATACCCAATAAAAACAACAGGTAACGGCTCTGACATAACAAGAACAACACGGCAGAGGCGTAGCAAGCAGATTTTTTTGGAGTCGACACGCTTTTCAGGGGTTCGCCCCGCGGTCTGGCACAGAACAATAAAACTACCTCAAGGTAGCGGCAGCCAGGTTCGGATCAGCAATGATGAAAGCAGGTCAGCGCTCAAAAAAATACGTTTGCTCTTGACCCCGCATGGGGGTCGCCCGCAACACCAGGACAAGCCGACAAAAACAACAAAAGGCCGGTCCCAATAATAAAAAAAGAGCAGGCAACAACGCTTTGAGGGG
This sequence comes from Pseudomonas sp. NBRC 111139, assembly GCF_001753955.1. NCBI lineage: Bacteria > Pseudomonadati > Pseudomonadota > Gammaproteobacteria > Pseudomonadales > Pseudomonadaceae > Pseudomonas > Pseudomonas sp. NBRC 111139. The sequence continues at coordinate 8,710 of NZ_BCBP01000024.1, read as the reverse complement.
AGCTTCGGCTCCCCTCAGTGCTTCCTGCCCTCTTCCTCCTTCTGCTTCTCCTCATCTTGTCCTTCGACCTTCTCCACCAGCAACGGCATCGTGCCCAGTACCAGCAGGGCCAGTACCGTGCTGATCAGCGCCGTGGCTTCGCGCCCCATGCCAGCCGCCGTGCCAATGGCAGCCGTCATCCATAGCCCGGCAGCGGTCGTCAGGCCCTTCACATGGCTGGTGTCCTGGCCGTTACCCTTCAGAATGGTACCCGCACCGAGAAAACCGATACCGGCAACGATGCCCTGGATCACCCGACTGAGTGCCTGTTCATCGGCCCCCGCCATACTGGGCGCCAGCACGAACAGGGCGGCGCCCAGCGACACCAGCATGTGGGTACGCACCCCGGCAGACTTGCCCTTGTGTTCGCGCTCGAAGCCCAGTACTGCGCCGAGCACAGCAGCCATCAGCAAGCGCACAAGGATTTGCGTGACCTCGCGCTCATCGGTGACATCGGCGAATTCCGCCTGGATTGCTTGCCAGATGACGTCCATCGCAGTTGTGTCCCCTGCTTGAGCTTCATGAATCCGCCCGCCACGTCAGCAGGCCTGCCCTCTGCAAGGTTGACCGTCACACGTACTGCAAAGTGCCGCTCAGCTTGCTGATGCAGCAACTGGCCCCTGACCGCGGTCCACCCTGTAATCACCCCGGGAGGACCCCACCATGCCCATTGAAATCGACGAAACCACCCGCCGCTGCACACTGATCGGCGAAGGCCTGCGCATCGAGGGCGAAGGCCCGGATATCGAGATCATCACCGACGAACAGTTGCGTATGTCGGTGGCCATACTGGCCGGCCAACGCGTGCCCATTACCGAAACCGAGGCCGATGCACTGACCGTGGCGGGTGCGGTGGATAGCCGCAGGCATCTGAAGGCCAGCGCGCCAGGCTCGGTGATATGAGGCTTGGCGGGGCCATGCGGCAAATCTGATATGGTTTTTATCGTAAAATCTGAACCTGTGCTGATAACAGCTTCAGCGCCATAGTGCTCATGCCTGATCGAGGCCTGATGAGCACCGAACCATGAACGATAGAATCCCTTTTACAGAGATCGCCACCGCCCCAGCCAACATCCAAGCGCGACGCACCGACAGCGGCATCCAGACCCGCAGCTTTACCGGGCTTTACCGTAACCTGCGCATCGGCTTTGCCGGCGCCCTGTTCGTACTGTTCTTCGGCACGGCCTGGCTGAACTGGAACGGCCGCCAGGCCGTACTGTGGGACCTGGGAAACAGCAAGTTCCACATCTTCGGCGCCACCTTCTGGCCACAGGACTTCATCCTGCTGTCGGCGCTGCTGATCATCTGTGCCTTTGGCCTGTTCGCCATCACCGTCTACGCCGGGCGCGTCTGGTGCGGTTACAGTTGCCCACAAAGCACCTGGACCTGGCTATTCATGTGGTGCGAAAAGGTTACCGAGGGGGACCGCAACCAGCGCATCAAGCTGGCCGCGGCGCCCTGGAGCCTGAACAAACTGGCCCGTCGCACGCTCAAACACAGCCTGTGGTTGGCCATTGGCGTGCTCACGGGGCTGACCTTCGTCGGCTACTTCACCCCGATCCGGCCACTGGCCGCAGAATTGCTCACCTTGCAACTGGGCGGTGTGGCACTGTTCTGGGTGCTGTTCTTCACGGCCGCTACCTACATCAATGCCGGCCTGCTGCGTGAAGCGGTGTGCCTGCACATGTGCCCGTATGCGCGCTTCCAGAGCGTGATGTTCGACAAGGACACCCTGGCGGTCGCTTACGACCCGCGTCGTGGCGAGGCCCGCGGTCCGCGCAAGAAAGGCAGTGATGTCGGTGCCCAGGGACTGGGCGACTGCATCGATTGCACCCTGTGCGTGCAGGTGTGCCCCACCGGCATCGACATCCGTGATGGCTTGCAGATGGCTTGCATCGGCTGTGCCGCGTGCATCGACGCCTGTGATGGGGTAATGGACAAGATGGGTTACGCCCGCGGCCTGATTGGCTACAAGTCCGAGCACAGCCTGCAAGGCGGTACCACGCACTGGCTGCGCCCGCGCCTGTTGGGCTACGCTGCCGCACTGCTGGTCATGATCGGGGCACTGGTGGTGGCCCTGCAGATGCGCCCGATGGTATCGCTGGATGTGATCAAGGACCGCGGCCTGTTCCGTGAAAACGCCCAAGGCCAGATCGAGAACATTTACCTGCTCAAGGTCATCAACAAGACCGAACGTTCCCAGCACTATCAATTGCGCCTGCTGGACGCTGACGGTTTCACCCTGCAGGGCAATAGCGCACTGGTCATCCCTGCTGGCGAAATGAGCGAACTGCCGGTGTCGGTGGCAATGCTCGCCGAGCGCCCGACCAGCAGCTCGCAGACGCTGAGCTTTGAAATCAGCGAGCGAGACAACCCCGCTATCCGCAGCGTGGCGCACAGTCGCTTCGTCGCCCCCATGAACCGCTGATCCCTTACACTCACGCCACCTTGCCTGCCAGGCTTTGACAGAAGGCCAGAATGAAACGCTACGAACGCTTCGCCGATGACATTGCCGAACTGATCCGCTCCGGGGTGCTGGGCCCCGGCCAGCGCGTGCCGTCCGTACGCTACGCCAGCCAGACCCACGGGGTCAGCCCGTCTACCGTGTTCCAGGCCTATTACCTGCTGGAACGCCGCGGGCTGATCCGCGCCCGGCCGCGCTCCGGGTATTTCGTCAACGCCCACGTGCCGCGTCAGTTCTGCGAGCCGCAAGCGCTGCAGCCGGTGAGCGAGTCTACCGATGTCGACGTCAGCGCCTTGGTATTTTCGATCCTCGACTCGATCAAGGACCCCAACACCATTGCCTTCGGCTCAGCCTTTCCCAGCCCTGAGCTGTTCCCGCTGCAACGCCTGTCGCGCTCACTGGCCAGTGCCAGCCGCAGCATGGACCCGCGCATGGTGGTGACCGATCTGTCCCCCGGCAACCCGCAGCTGCGCCGGCAGATCGCCCTGCGCTACATGGTCGGTGGGCTGATGCTGCCGATGGAAGAGCTGCTGATCACCAACGGCGCACTGGAGGCCCTGAACCTGTGCCTGCAGGCCGTGACCCAGCCGGGCGACCTGGTCGCCATCGAGGCCCCGGCCTTCTATGCCTGCCTGCAGGTGCTGGAGCGGCTCAAGCTCAAGGCCGTGGAAATCCCCGTGCACCCGCGCGAGGGCATGGACCTGGGGGTGCTGGCGCAGACCCTGGAAAAGCACCCGGTAAAGGCCGTGTGGTGCATGACCAACTTCCAGAACCCGGTAGGTGCAAGCATGCCGGAGGCCAAGAAACAGGCCCTGGTGGAGTTGCTGGCGCGCCATCAGGTGCCGTTGATCGAAGACGACGTGTACGCCGAGCTGTACTACTCGCAACAGGCGCCCAAACCCGCCAAAGCCTTCGACACCCAAGGCCTGGTCATGCACTGCGGCTCGTTCGCCAAAAGCCTGGCACCGGGCTATCGCATTGGCTGGGTGGCCGCCGGGCGCTTTGCGCAGAAGATCGAGCGGTTGAAACTGATGACCTCCCTTTGTGCTTCCATGCCGGCCCAGGCGGCCATCGCCGACTACCTGCAACACGGCGGCTACGACCGCCACCTGCGCAAGCTGCGCTACGCGCTGGAGGGCCAGCAGGCCAACATGCTGGCAGCCATCGCCCGCCACTTCCCGGCGCAGACACGGGTCAGCCAGCCCTCCGGCGGCTACTTCCTGTGGCTGGAACTGCCCGAGCAGATGGACGCCCTCAAGCTGTTCCACATGGCCCTGGCCCAAGGCATCAGCATCGCCCCTGGGCCGATCTTTTCGCCCACCCGACGCTTTGGCAATTGCATCCGCCTGAACTACGGCAGCCCCTGGCATGACGGCGCCGAACAGGCCATGGAAACCCTCGGGCGGATCATTCGCTCGTTCTGATAGCGAGGAGCCCGAGGGGCAACTATAGTTGCTCGATCCGATCATCAGGCCTTCGTCATGCAGCCAGATACGCTTGCGTCCTTTGCACAATTGCAAGCGCGTGTCGCAGAACTGGAAGCACGCCTGGCAGAGCGCGAAGACAGCGTCCAGGCGCATGACAGGCTGCTTGGAGAACTGCTCGACAACAGCCCGGCCAACGTGTTTGCTGCCGACCGCAAGATGCGCCTGTTGGCCATCAACCGCACGGCGCGCGAAACCTTCGAGCGTTACCGAGGCTTCGTGCCGCAGATTGGCGACTACGTACCCCAGTTCCTGACCAGTCAACCCGACATCATGGGCCGCCTGGCCCCGATATGGCCGCGCATACTGGCAGGGGAAGCGTTCATCGACACCGTCACCTTCGGGCTGGACGACGCACCACGCCACTACGAAATTCGCTACCACCCGTGGCTCGATGCTCAGCAGCGAATTCAGGGCGGCTACCTGTTCGCCTATGACATCACGCAGCGCGTGACCGAACAGGAACGCCTGCAGCAGGCCGAAGAAGCACTGCGCCAGGCGCAGAAGATGGAGGCGGTCGGCCAGTTGACCGGCGGGATTGCCCATGACTTCAACAACCTGCTGGCCAGCATCCTTGGCGCGCTGGAACTGGCCGGGCAACGTCTGGTGCAGCAACGCCTGGCGGACACCGCGCAGTTGCTTGAACTCAGCCGGCACAATGCCCAACGCGCCGCAGCCTTGGTGCAGCGCTTGCTGGCATTCTCACGGCAGCAGACGCTGGTCCCGCAACGGGTCGATGTGCAGCAACTGGTGGCCGGCATGCACGACCTGATCAGCAGCTCCACCGGCCCCTATGTCGATTACCACGACCAGACACATGCCGGACTATGGCCCATCCGAATAGACGCACAGCAACTGGAAAACGCGCTGCTCAACCTGTGCATCAACGCCCGTGACGCCATGCCGCTTGGCGGCACCTTGAGCATCGGTTGCGCCAATGTCGAAGTGCAAGGCGCCGAAGCCAGACAGCGGGGCCTGGCCACTGGCCAGTTTCTGCGTATCCGCGTTGAAGACACCGGCATGGGCATGTCCAAAGCAGTGATGCAGCGCGCCCTAGAGCCCTTCTTCACCACCAAGCCGCTCGGCCAGGGCACTGGCCTTGGGCTGTCGATGGTCTACGGCTTTGTGCGGCAATCCGGTGGCCAGCTGGTCATCGATAGAACGCCTGGCCAGGGTACGGCCATCAACCTGTATCTCCCCTGCGATGAAAGCATCGCCGCCGCTTCACCCAACCCCCACGTCGAGGGGCCTGCGCCTGCGGCCTCGCTTCAGCAGCGCGCGTGCAGGGTTATGCTGGTGGAAGACGAGCCGGCCCTGCGCCTGGTCATGCTGGAGGTATTGATAGATCAGGGCCATGAAGTTCAGGCATTCGAAGATGGCCGGCAGGCATACAAGGCCTTGCGGGAAGCCCCTGCACCGGACTTGCTGATCACCGATGTCGGCCTGCCTGGGGGTATCGATGGCTACCAACTCGCGGACGCCTGTCGAAGTATTGCCCCCCATGCAGCGGTGCTGCTGATCACAGGCTATGACCTTGCGCACAGTACGGCAAAAGTGCGGCCCGACCGGCGCACCGAACTGCTGGCCAAGCCATTCGATCTTCAAGCACTTGCCCAGGCGCTTGAACGGCTGCTGGGGAGCACCGCCCAGTCACCCTGAGTGGCTATTCGCCTGCAGGTGAACACGTTAAAGTCAGGACTTTTCATTGGCCGGACGCAGGCATGCCTTCTCGTGATCTGAACTCACTGCGCCAACAAGTCGAAGACCTCCAGCGACAGAACACACTGCTGGAGCAACGGCTTGCAAGCCACCAGGCGCACGACCAGGACTTCTATCGCTCACTGTTCGACACCATGGACGAAGGCTTCTGCATCATCGAGTTCTTCGATGGCCCCCATGGCCCCCTGAGTGACTACGTGCACGTGCTGGCCAACGCAGCCTATGCCAAACACGCCGGCATCCCCAACGTGGTCGGGCAAAAACTGCGCGAGATGGTGCCCGATGAGGCGGATGACTGGGTGGCCCGCTATGGCGCGGTGCTTCGCACCGGCGAACCGCTGCACTTCGAGCAGGAACTGATTGCCACGGGCCACGTGCTGTCGGTGACCACTTTTCGCATAGAACCTGCCGAGAAACGCCAGGTAGCGGTACTGTTCAAGGATGTCACCGAACGCCGGCGTGCAGAGCAGGCCCTGCAGCGCCTGAACGAAGAGCTCGAACAACGGGTGAATGCCGCACTGGCGGAGCGACGCTTGTTTGCCGAGCTGGTCGATCACAGTGTGGTCAATGTGCATGTGATCGACAAGGACCTGCGCTGGCTGGCTGTCAATCGCCAGGCCAGGCATGACTTCCACCTGCTGTACGGGAGGACACCCGAAATCGGCGACTACCTGCCCGGGTTGTTCGAGGATGGCACCGCCGGCCAGACGCCTGTTCTGCCGATGTGGCAGCGCGCCCTGGCAGGCGAGCAGTTCATCGAGATCGGCACCTTCGGCAAGCCCCCCGCGCTGCGCCATTATGAGTTGCGCTTCAACGCCTTGCGCGACCCAGAAGGCGAGGTACATGGCGCGTTTCTGTTCGCCTATGACATCAGTGAGCGAGTACAGGAGCAGGAACGCTTGGCCAAGGCCGAAGCGGCGCTGCGCCAGGCACAGAAGATGGAAGCCGTAGGCCAGCTCAGTGGCGGCATAGCCCACGACTTCAACAACTTGCTGGGCGGCATCCTGGGCGCCCAGGAGCTGATGCGGCAACGCCTTGAGCAGTCACGCTTCGACGCCCTGGCGCCCTTGCTGGAGCTGTCCAGCAGCGCGGCGCAGCGGGCCTCTTCGCTGGTGCACCGGCTGCTGGCCTTCTCCCGCCAGCAGACCCTGCAACCCTGCTCCACGCAAGTGGCCACCTTGGTGGCCGGCATGGAAGACCTGCTGCGCCGCACCATCGGCCCGGCGATTACCTTGAGCAGCCGCTTTGCCAGCCAGCTGTGGCCGACCTTCATCGACCCTCCCCAACTGGAAAGCGCCTTGCTCAACTTATGCATCAACGCGCGCGATGCCATGCCTGCCGGTGGTGTGATCGAGATCATTGGCGACAACCTGCAGCTTGACGACGAGCAGGCCATGGCACTGGAACTGCCGGCCAGCGAGTTCGTGCGGCTGAGCATCGTCGACAACGGTAGCGGCATGTCGGCTGAAGTTGTCGAGCGCGCAGTCGAGCCGTTCTTCACCACCAAGCCGATGGGCCAGGGCACCGGCCTGGGTTTGTCCATGACCTATGGCTTCGTGCGCCAGTCGGGTGGGCAATTACGGGTGCTGTCGGTGCCTGGCGAGGGTACCCGCATCGAGCTGCTGTTACCCCGCCACCACGAGCAAGCCCAGGCGCCAATCAGCAAACCTCCGCGCGCGCTCTTGCAAAGAAGCAGCGAGACTGCAAAACGCATTCTGTTGGTTGAAGATCAGACGGCCTTGCGCCTGGTGATTGGCGAAGTGTTGGAAGAGCTGGGCTATCGGGTGGACGCCTTCGAGAACGGTCCGTCTGCCCTCACCCACCTGCAAAGCGGCGAACGGCCAGACTTGCTGCTGAGCGATGTCGGCCTGCCTGGCGGCCTGAATGGCCGCCAGGTAGCCGAACGCTGCCGTGAGCGCTACCCGGACCTCAAGGTGCTGTTGATCACCGGTTACGATGAGAGCGCGGCGCTCAGCGACGGCCAACCGCTGCAAGGTACGTTGGTGTTGACCAAGCCGTTCGAACTGGAAGCACTGGCAGAGCGGGTTCGCGAGCTGCTGGAACCTTGAGGGGCGCGCTCAGCGCCCGCCGCCCAGGTCGATGAAACTGCCGGTGGCATAGGAGGCTTTGTCCGAGAGCAACCAGAGGATGGCCTCGGCCACTTCCTCGGGATACCCTCCTCGGCCCATGGGCAAGCCAGGTTCAAGCTTGCTGACGCGATCCGGGTCGCCAGAAAGCGCATGGAAACCGGTATGGATATACCCCGGTCGTACGCCATTGACGCGCACGCCCTCGCCTGCCACTTCTTTGGCCAGGCCGATGGTGAAGGTGTCGAGCGCGCCCTTGGAGGCGGCATAGTCGACATATTCGTTGGGCGAACCCAGGCGTGCGGCGACCGATGATACGTTGACGATGGCCCCGCCTTGCCCGCCATGCCGGCGCGCCATGCGCAGCAGGGCGTGCTTGGCGCAGAGCATGGGGCCGACGACGTTGGTCTTCATGACGTTCAGCAGACGGAACTCGGACATGTCCTCGACCCTGCTCTGCTGGCCGATGGTGCCGGCGTTGTTGACCAGTGCGGTGATCGGGCCGAGCTCATCGTCGACGCGCAGGAACAGCTGGATGATTTCATCTTCGACGCTGACGTCGGCGCGCACCGCGATGGCCTCGGCGCCCAGGGCGCGGACCTGGCTGAGGATGGCTTCGGCGGCCTGGTCATCGGCGTGATAGTTGATGCAGATGCGGTAGCCCTGGCGGGCGGCCAGCAGCGCAGTGGCGGCGCCGATACCGCGGCTGCCGCCGGTGATGACAATGACGTTCTCCATGGGTTTGCCAATGGTTTGGGGAAGGGAGCATCGACAATAGGCGAAATGGCGCTGCGTTGGAATGACGAAGATCAGCACAGCCAACCCTCTGCTGTTGATGTGGCTGTTGATCTGGCTTTTGATGTGGCTTTTGATCTGGCTTTTGATCTTGATCTTGATCTTCGCGACTTCAGGAGGCT